>JAHFDX010000247.1:0-1262 GCA_023248785.1 Myxococcales bacterium | reverse complement strand
GTGCCGATGGAATCGCCGGCGCGCAACTCGAGCGCCGGACTGAATTTCACTTGGCAGGTCGACTCCGCGGGGGTCCCAGTCAACGTGCAGGGAAGAGCCGAGAACGCTGTGAGCACGGCGCCGGTGAATCGGCGCAGGTTGATGAAGTAGCCGGTCACCTCATCGCAAATGACAAAGTCCAGGTCAAGGGTGGTTATGGTTCCCGCGCTGCTCGTGCGCACTCGCTTCGAGGCGCTCGTTACGAACATGTGCGCAGGAGCTGAAACGGCGGCCTCCTTGTCGATCCCCGCCGTAACGTCCACGACGTAGAAGTACATGTGTGGCGTAGGAAAGGTGTGGTTGTCCGGAATCAACGAGCCCAGCGGCGCCAGGGACCAGAGATCCGCCGGCGCGATGGGTGACCGCTCGAGGAGCGGCCCTGTCGGGCACGTGTTCTTCGGAGTCGAGCTCCACCCTCCGTCGCCCCACCCTCCCTTGCCTCCGTCGTCAGAACTTTTCGCACCTCCGTCCGCCGCGGTACCCGCGCTTGCGTCTTCCGAGCTGCCCGCGTCTGCATCTGGCGAGCCGTTCGCGCTTGCGTCCGCCGAGCCGTTCGTGGCTCCGTCTTCCGAACTGCCCGCGTCTGCATCTGGCGAGCCGTTCGCGCTTGCGTCCGCCGAGCCGTTCGTGCCTGCCGAGCTATGGGTCGCGCCCACATCCAAAAAGTCACTCGCGTCAACATCCACCGAGTTGCCGTGGTCACAGGCTGAAAGCCCAGCAAGGAGGAACGCGATGTCCAAGCGCCGCAGGGGCAGAAGCGCGAATGCACTCGCAAATGTCTTAATGCCCTCTCCGCCCATCCAATAATCTTGTCCGATTTACGAATATCGGCCGCAAAAAGATGGCGCCACGTTAATCTGGGCGCCTATCCTTACCCACCCTCTGCGACAGTGCGGCACGATGCTTCGTGTTGAAAGGGTTCAGGAACTCGCACCTCCGACGTGGCCGCAAGCGCCGCTCGCCCCTACACAAGATGGCTAAGCGGAACCACGCGTGCATCACGTCCAAGATCTCGGTCAACGGTTCCGAGATGCACAAAGAGACAGCGCGCACCGCGATAGTGCTCAGTGAAGCTACGGGCACTTGCAAGCTCGTGACGACCCGGCGTCTCGTCGAGCATCGGAAGGAAGCCGAGAATGCCGAGCCGCGAGCGCACGGCGAGCGGAACGAAGGCTCCGCCGCGACTTCGGAATTGGAACATCGTAGCTCCTAGTTTCGGCCGG
>JAHFDX010000246.1 GCA_023248785.1 Myxococcales bacterium | reverse complement strand
CGCAAGCAGTGTGCTGTCGATGCACCGGCCGGATGAGCACGTTTGCGGAGCCGTGCACAAAGGACCAAGCGCACCGAGTGATCCAAACGTGGCGCAGTTGGCTTCGAGCTGCATGCGTACGAGCTTTTTTTCGCCGCAAATGAACGGTGCCGTCGCGAGCCGTGTAATGATCGGAGCGGGCGTAAGCGTGCCGTTTGCGGCGGTGGTGAGTTCGGACGCTTCGATTCGGACTGAAAGCGATGACGAAATATCGGACGTAACTGCAAGTTCAAAGGGGAAGAGCGGTTTTACGGAGGACGACGCATCGAACGCTTGGCGCGCGACCTCGTGACCATCGCGAGTCGCGGTGATTACGTAACTCGAAACTACGCTTGCAATCGCTGGTTGGGCTTGCACGCCGACGACAAGTTGCGCTGATCTGCATTCGGCTTGTTCGGTCCCGCTCGAGCAAGCAATTGCTGTCAACGTTGCGACGACGGGTGGCCAAAGAGCGCGCATGGACTCTCAAAAGCAATAGCGAGCATCCGTGGATTCCCATGGATAGAAGTACGCGAACAAGTTGCAGTGTTCGTCGGTTTCAACGTGCGGGCCAAACTTGATGTCCGTGTCGCCGCCGTTTACGAAGGAGCATGTGTATTGGAGCCCTCCGCTCCTTGGTACGGCGCGCTCTGCCGAGAGGATGGTGAATGGCGGCTCGGCCCAGTCGCGTGAGCGATAGACTTCGTCGGTTGCGCTGGCGCCATCGGGTGAGACATTGACGCTGAATGCTTTTCCACGGCTGTGAAAATGTCCCGTGAGAGCGACAAGGGTGGCGTCTTGTGGAAATGTGCACGTTGTGGTGAACGAACGCTCAGAGCGGGGAGGAATATCGACATTCACGTTGTTCGCAAACATCGTCCCCATGTGTGCCTTGATCTTTGACGCATCCGGTTCCGCCACCAGGTTCACACGCACCTTCCCAATCCCCGCGGGGGTGCCTTGCGTTTGAGCGTTGACGTAATGCGTTTGAAGCATGAGTTGCCGATGAGCCTTGAGTTTAAATGCGACGCCGTCGGGCAATTGCCAGTCGAACTTCCCATTTTGCGAGCCGACGATGAGGTTGTAACCATTGGTGCCCATCGGCGAGAACACGCCCTTGAAGCAATCGTCATCGTGATCGGCAACGTCATTGTCGGTCTGAAACAGATTCATGTGATGGCTACCGACGAGATACCTCACCTGGATCTTTACGACCTCGAGATCCACGTCACTCGGGAGTTTGAACCAATAGCAATGCTGGATTTCCGTACCCGATGCGACTTGAAACTCAGGGGTCTGAAGCTGCACGCCGTGGGCAGGCGCTGGAAGATTGTACGCGTCGTCTTGAACGAGTACGGGCGCTGAGCCGCATCCGATCACAAGAGGAGCGACACACAGATACGCCGAGGAAAGATGCACAAGCGAGAGACGTGCACGTTGAATGAAGTCCCACATGCCGTGCCCTATGTGCACTTGGCGTACCAGCGTTGAATGCAGCGGAAAGTGCGGCGCGGTCAGTTCCGAGTATGACAGGCATGGCGGACGGCGCGGTGCACTTGCTCAAAGTGGCACAGTCATCCGTCCTTCGCGCCCTGTGCGATCCAACGCCGGATGACGTCGCGAACAGAGGGTGCAAGGGTTGCGTTGTCTTTGGGCATGGATTGGCCGCAGGTACCACCGGTGCACTGTGCGTGAAGCGTGCAGAGGTCGCTGTCCATCTTGTGCATCAAATAGCTCTTAAATGGATCTGATGAAGTTACAAATAGCATCGTCGGAAGTTCGGTGGAAGGAACACCCACAAGGGCAGAACGCACCGCTCCAGGGTCGAACGTGGATGTCTTCGACCCAAGAAATATCCCGTTGTTCCCGCCTCCGGCGGTGCCGTGGCATTGCGAGAACGCACAGCTCTGAACGAAAATAGGCACCACGTCATTGCGAAATGAAACTACGGGCGACTGCAAATCGGTATTGCTCGAAACCGTATATGCAACGCACTCGTTGGTCGGGGTCGGACTGCATGCGAGGAGGACGAGGGCGCAGACCATAAGGCGAAGTTGCTTCACGATGTTCGTGCATCCTTGCAAGGAACGTTCTTTACGAAGAGATCCTCAACCTGAACCTAGTCAGGCTACCGAGTACCACACGGATGAGCCGTAAATAACGGTCCCTCCATCGGCCTCCAGTCCTGGCGACGGTATTTTACCGTGCTACCCCGTTACAACATGCTGAAGAAAGTCTTGCGATGGCTCTGCGCGCTCTACATCGGTGGCGTCGGTGTTCTTCACTTTGTGAGGCCCGAAGCGTTCGTCGCCATCATGCCGAAGGTGTTGCCGGCACATCTCCTGTTGGTTTACGTCAGCGGTTTCTTTGAAGTCGCCGGCTCAATCGGCCTTTTGATCCCCCGGACGCGCCGGCTCGCGTCCTACGGGTTGATGATGCTGCTGGTCGCCGTCTTTCCGGCCAATATTAATGTGGCGGTGAACCACATTCAGATCCCAGGCTTGCCCGCTCAGCCTGATTGGGCCGCGTGGGGGCGGCTCTTGCTCCAGCCCCTGTTCATCTATTGGGCGTGGTGGGCCGGTCGAGACGATGCGCCGCCTAGGAGTGGAACGTTGATGCCCGCTATGAAGTGACGTGGAGTCACCGGCTGTGCACTCGGGTAGACCAGGCAGGTCATCCTCCCTGGCCTACCCGACTGGATCCGCGGAGAAGCCCGATCCTGCCTTCGTGGGCTCACGTATGCTACGTAAACAAGAGGTATGGCCGTACCGTCGGATGCACACTTAGACCGCCTGCGCGCACTGATTTCCCAAATGGATTCGGTGCTGGTTTGTTATTCAGGCGGCATCGACAGTGCGCTGGTGCTTGCGGTTGCGCATGAAGTCCTCGGCGAGAAAGCGGTTGGCATGACTGCGGTGAGTCCGAGTCTTGCCCCATATGAAAAACAAGCCGCCGTCTCCCTCGCAAAACAGATCGGATCGAGGCACGAATTAGTCGACTCTTCGGAAATTGACGATCCGCGCTATCAAGTCAACAATGCGGACCGTTGTTTCTACTGCAAGAGTGAGCTCTATCGAATCAGCTCCATCAAGCAACAAGAGTGGTCGCTCGGCCACGTCGTCAACGGAACCAACCTCGACGACTTGGGGGATTACCGGCCGGGGCTTCTAGCCGCCAAAGAAGCAGGCGTGCGAAGTCCTCTCGTCGAATGTGAGTTTCGAAAGGACGACGTACGCCGCGTCGCCCAATTGCTCGGCGTTCCCATTTGGGACAAGCCAGCCTCCGCTTGCCTCTCGAGTCGTCTACCCTACGGAACGTCAGTTACTCGCGAACGTCTCGCACAGATTGGGGGTCTTGAAGCGGAACTGCTCGCGCTCGGCTTCCGCCAGGTGCGTGTTCGATGGCACGCGCTCGGCGCACTTCATGATGGTGAGGCCAACTCCAAAAACGCTCTCGCGCGGCTCGAGTTTGGCGCGACCGACTTGGCGCGCGCTTTCGAACAACGTGATGTCGTCGTCGACGCCGCGAAACGTTACGGTTTTCAGTATGTGACGCTCGACCTTCAAGGCTATCGAACCGGAAGTCACAACGAAGTGCTCGTGGGGCGGCACCTTCGCCTTGTATGAGGCGTCTGGTGTGCGGCGTCTCGTGCGGGACCCGACGATCATAGAGCGTTGTGAAGTGGGGTTCACAGCCCGTGCGCTCACCGACACACTCAAACCGCATAAACCCAACGATCGCCTGCAATTTGCCGACTATTCGTGCCCTTGCTGACGTGGCACATGCGCTGCATTCCAGTGGCCATCATGACTGTCAGGCCACCCCTTCGTTCTCTATCCGCCTCCCTATTTCTCGCGTGCGCAAGCGTCAGCTCGTTCGCACTTGCACAGGATCCGGCGCCAACACCACCCGCCCCGACCCATGCCCCTCTTCCACCTCCAGCGCCGCCCGCTCCTCCCGCGAGCGGAGCAGGATGCGTACTTGGCTCGCACATGGGGTTCGACGAGATCGACTCAACGACGGCTTCCGAAATTGTATGTAAGAAGCTGCAAGAAGCCGGAGCTGACCAAACAGCGCTGCACCGCGTTTCGTTCAAGAAGCTCGGACACCACGTGTTTCTCATCGTCGATGTCGAGCAGAACGGCAGGGTGGTTACCTCGCGCGACATTCAGATGGCGAGCATCGAAGAAGTGACCGTCGCCGCGCCACGAATCGCGAAGGCCCTTGTCGAGAACATTTCGATGGATCAAACGCAAACCGTTACGAACACCGTTTCTTCGGACACACGCATCTACCGCAAGAAGAACAAAGGCATGATGCGCGGAGGACTCGGGATCGGCGGCACTATCGGCGCAGGAATCAATGCCGGTGGCGGCCTAGGCATCGCGCCCATCTGGTACGAGGGCGAGCAGTTTGCCGTTGGTGGTTCCGTGCGACTTGGCCTTGGACAAGTCGGTCTTTTTGGCGGCGACATTGGCGCTCGCTACTTTTTCTCGGGCACCGACTTCAGCCCCTTCGTCGGCGGCGGAGTTGGCGCATCGTTCCTGTGGGCGACCAATGGGACGTCCACAGGGGTCAACTTCGGGTTCATGCCGTACGGCGAACTGGGCCTCTCCTTCTTGCGATCGCAAACGGTCGGCCTCGACATCAGCGCACGTGCGGATGCGCCGACGTTTACACTCAAGACGACAAGCACCACCTCCATGAATTACTTCGTTCCGGTCACGGTCACCGCGGCACTGAAATTCTGAGGGTCCTTGTTTCCTCCGCGCTGCCCCCTATCCCCCAGCCCCTCGCGAAGGGCCCGCACAAACTCAAAAGGCGACCGGTTGGGTCGCCTTTGTCGCCATCTTATATAAGGTGTTCGTTACTTGCGGCGGCCTTCCAGAACCAGAACACCCTTGGCGTATTTTGCGTGCTCGCGTGGTTTGGGAGCGGCAACGGGGATAATTTCGGCCGGAGCTCGATGTTCACCGGTCTGTGCGACTTCCATCTCGAAGTCACTCGGTGGCGCTGCCCACTCCACAGGGACCGTGGTCTGGGTCTCCGCTACCTTCGGCGGGGGTGGGGGCGACCCAGCGCACGCTCCCAAAGCGAGAGATCCAACCGCAAGGACAACCAATGGCCAACGTGACATGCTGACGACAGACGAAGCGACGAAAGGGATGTTCATAATTTTCACCAAAAAAGTTTCAAAAGCGTCCCGGCTCAACGATGCACCATGACTCTTTGAGCGACCTAATGCAAGCGCCACTTTAATTTTCTTGTGAGGCTGCAACGCCGATTGCGTGCAATTCTCAAGTGGCTAACGTCCGAGAGCGAAAATCATGCCCAGTCCCGCGTCCGACCGGATCCGTCAGGAATGGCTTCGTCGCGTCGAAGCCGAATACAGGTCATCCGCCATCACCCAACAGCTCACGCTATGGCTCACGCAGCTCGGTGCATCTCCAGATTTGATACGTGATGGGTTACGAATATCGGACGACGAGCTTGCGCACGCGGAGCTTAGCTTCGCGACGTATGCGGCCGCGGGTGGAACCGACGCACCAAGACTCGCACGCGAGACCTTGGGCGTGGCCGAAAGCGGTGACGGTCTCGAAGCCGACATCGTGCGAACCACCGTCGACGTGTTCTGTCTCGGCGAGACGGTTGCCGTTCCTCTTTTTCGGCACCTTCGCGAACGATGCACGGCCACAGAAGCTCGCGCGGCCCTCGACCGCATATTGCTCGACGAAGTGAGGCATCGCGACTTTGGATGGACCACACTCGAGTGGCTCCTTGCGCAACCCATCGCAACAGACGTGCGCGCCCAACTCGACCGAGAGCTCAGCTTGTACTTTCGAAGGTTACGAAATGCGTATGGTCGTGTTCGCGCCACCACCGACGTCACCGAGGAAGAAGCCGCGTGGGGGCTCATGGCCCCGCACAGGTACGCAGAGATTGTGGACCGAACATGGGAGCGCGATTACGAACCTCGGTTTCGAAAGCTGGGAGTCGATGCGCGAAACGCGTGGGAGGCCGGGGTAGGCTGAAGGTTTCGCCAGCCTGAGAGGTGTAGAGAAAGCGGCTTCCTTGAGAAAGCGGCTTACGGGTCGTCAATCGTGCTTAGGGGTGCGCGATAATCGGGATGCAGACGTACC
>JAHFDX010000245.1 GCA_023248785.1 Myxococcales bacterium | reverse complement strand
AATCGAAGCGACATTCATCTACCGGCACACACTTCGATTTGTGCGTCGATTTTCGGAGCGGTAATGGTCGTTATTGCCTCTTGCTGAGCCTCTTCCGCTTTTGGGAGCCTGAGAGGTTCCTTCGATGATAGCGGCATCCGCCGCGGAAGAACGACCGTAAACATCGTCCCTTGACCTTGTTCGCTGGCCACACGGATGGATCCCTCGTGCGCGACGACGATTTGGCGAGCGATGTAAAGGCCAAGTCCAAGGCCACCGTAGTGACGTACCGAAGCAGCGCGCTCAAAGCGATCGAAAATTCGGCCCTGATCTTCGGATAAAATACCGATGCCATGATCGCGTACCGAGATACTCACGTTGGCGCAATCGCTTTGCAGCCCGAGTTCAATGGGTGTTCCGCGGCTATACTTGAGCGCGTTCGAAATCAGATTTGTCAAAACTTGCTCGATACGGAGGCGATCCCATCTTCCAACGCATTCGCCGTCGCCACTCACCACAAACTGGCACTGAGCCTGATTGGCCTCTTCCGCGAATCGATCGGCAACGTCTCGAAGGATTGCGGCAAGATCAAATTCTTCGAGCTCGAGATGAAGGCACTTGGTGGTTAGACGCGACACGTCAAGAAGATTGTCGACGAGTTTCGTCAGCCGATGTGTGTGGCGAAGTGCCGCCATCACCTTCTTTGGGAGCTTTCCATCGTGCGCCCACTCTGTGGGGGTGCGATCCCTTAGGATGCGGGTCAAACTCTCGAGCTGAAGGAGGAGTGCGCTTAGGGGTGTTCGTAGCTCGTGCGATGCAACGGAAAGAAATTCATCGCGCACTTGAATCGCGCGCTCTGACTCATTGCGCAAAAGTGCATTGTCCACCGCGATTCCCGCTCTGCGCCCGACCATCAGACCGATTGCCAAGTCATCGTCGCCGTACAGGCGATCGGATGCATTCGACACGAACGCGATCCAGCCCAAGTAACGCCCGCGTGCAGCGATTGGGACAATCATGACCGATCGAATGCCAAGCGCCTTCACGCGGGCCTGGCTGTCTTCGTCCGGCGTGAGACGCTTAATCGTGGCTTCGTCAAGAGGTCCCACAAAGGCGCTTCGATCGTGCGTGACGAAATTCTGTACGGCACTCCCACAGAAACACTCAATGACGCGCGACAGCAGCTCCTTTTGTTTCACGTCGCGATGGACGATCACGTCGCACAAGATCGTGCGTGAAGGGCCAATGCCGTCCCAAACTCGCAAGACACAACCATCGGCGACGCGGGGCACGGTATGCTGTGCAAACGCTAAAAGCCCGTCCTTAACATCGAGGGCTCCGGCAAGCATAGCGCCTACTTCCGCGAGGTACTCGAGGCGACGTCGCGAGTTTTCCGCGATCATCCTGGCACGAAGCAGGTCGTCCACATCTGTGTGCGTGCCGATCCAACCGTCAGTCGTTCCTTCGCTATTTATTTCGGGAAGCGCGCGACAGAGATGCCATCGGTACGTTCCGTCAAACCGCCGCAATCGACAATGCGTTTCAAACGCGTGTTTCTCAACGAGTGAACGCGCCCATCGCTTCGCGCAACGTTCCTGTTCGTCGGGGTGAACCGCCTCGAGCCATGACGAGTCATGGGTCTTGCCATTGGATTCACTCTCCGCAAGAGGAAGAGAAAGTCCGGTGTACTCAATCCACTGCCGGTTGAAGAACGTTACGTGTCCTCGGGTGTCCGTCGTCCAAACGACGTGAGAAATAGAATCTGCAAGGTTGCGATATCTACGCGTGTTCTCGGCCCGCACCTGCTCAAGCTCGAGTTCCTGGTTTCGCTTTACGACATCGACCAGGATCGATGCCTGTTCTTGGATTCGCAAATCCTTCTTGTAAAGCTCAACGAAGACCTCGACCTTAGCACGCAAGATCTCGGGGGACACCGGCTTGGTTAGATAGTCGACCGCCCCGACGGCATACGCCTGATAGATGAAGTGGACGTCTGACCCCGCGCCGGTCAAAAAGAGAATGGGCGTGTATGCAGAGCGTTCGCGCTGGCGAATGAGCGTGGCAAGCTCGAGACCGTCCATTTCCGGCATGAACACGTCGAGGACGATGACCGCAAAGTCACGCTCGAGAAGATGGCGGAGGGCTTCCTGTCCGCTCGACGCGGTTACCAATTCGTAACCGCTAATGGATAAAATCGATTTGAGCACGAGAAGATCGGCTGGCCGATCGTCCACCAACAAAATATCTATTTTGTTTTTTGAACTACCCACAGTTGGTCTCCTCCGCGGGCAAGACCTTACGAAGGAGGAACTGAATCATGTCTCCGACGGGAAGCGATTGAACACCAATCCTGCTTTCGAACATATTTGCAACTTCCGCCCGATCGCAGACGACGTTTGCACCACTTGCAACGAATCGCTCGAGAGCTGTTTTGGTTGCGTCGCTCGGTCGACCCAACACGACAACCACGGCTCGATCCCCATACGCATCCGCCGCTGAGTCAAGCAGGCTATCGATCGAAGGCCGCATTCCGTCGACAGGAGCGTCGGTCGAAAGTGAGAAGCTGCCAGGCTCAACGAGCAGATGGTAATCAGGGGGCGGAAGGTACACACGACCCATGATGATCGGATCTTTGTCGACGACGTCCCAGACGGGAAGACGACTATGCACGGTGAGTGCGCGGTGGAGGGGGTCTAATCCATTGCAGGTATGAGCCGTGTGCTCAACGACGATGACCGATGCCGTGAAGTGGGTTGGCAGATCCGAAATCAACTGGACTAACGTCTCTCGGGCGCCCTGCTCGACACCGATGAGTACGACGTCGCAACTCACAGCCCCACCCTGCGGAAGAACCGTGCTGCCGTCGAGATTTCCTCATATTGATCGCGGCGTGGGTGGAGGCGTAATGACTCTCCGAAGCCGAGCCCAAGAACGCCAAAACGACACAAGCTATTGTCAACTAGATTCAATACACGAGTGTGTAACCTGCGATTGAAATAGATGAGAACATCGCGGCAAATGATCAATTGAAATTCGTTGAATGAAGCATCTGTTGAGAGATTGTGCTGTGCAAACACAATCCGGTCGCGGAGCGCGGGATGCGCGAAGCCAAAGCCATCCTCAACGCTGTAGTAATTCGAAAGTGCAGCGTGGCCACCTGATTCCAAATAGAGATCGGATTGCGAGGTCCAATGCTCGAGCGGGTAGATGCCCCGTTTGGCGCGGGCAACGACGGAGTCGAACGAGTCGGTGGCGTAGATGCGAGACCGTTCGTAGATCCCTTCTTCCCGAAGCGCGATGGCAAGCGCATACACTTGCTCCCCGCCCCCACACCCCATGTGCCAGATATTGATCGAAGGAAACGTGCGCAGGAATGGGACCACTTCGCATCGGAAGACACGCAGAAACCCTGGCTCTCGAAACATGGAGATCGGATGAACCGAGAGAGCTGAAAGCCAGCGCTCCCGAAGGAGAGGATCGGACCCCACTCGTTCACGAAGGTCTTCGAGATTCTCGACACCCTCCTCCTGTCTCCAGTTCAGGAACCGGCGTCGCAAGGCGGCGCGGGCGTAATGCTGACAATCGACGTCACTGGCCACGAGGAGACTCTCGAGAAACCCATCGATTTCCTTTGCTGATTCGCGGAAAACCAACATCGGGGCCACCTTCTACCGTATTAGCCAAACGCGAATCATTGAAACAAGCTTCGCCATATCAACTGGCTTTGCAATGTAGTCGGAGGCGCCTGCGTCGATGCACTTCTCTCGATCGGCTTTCATAGCTTTTGCCGTGAGCGCAATGATCGGAAGGGCCTTGAATCGTTCCTGTGCGCGAATGCGTTGCATGACCTCGTACCCGTCCATTTCGGGCATCATAATGTCCATCAGGACGACGTCGACATTTGGATTCTTCTCGAGCACGGAAAGCGCATCTTCGCCATTTTCGGCAAAGAGTGTTTTTGCGTGCTGGCGTTCGAGCGCGCTCGTCACGGCAAAAATGTTTCGAATGTCATCATCGACTACGAGCACACTTGCCCCGGCCAACGTCGTTGTTTCGTGCAATTCCTCGAGCATTCGCCGCTGAACATCGGGCATCATTTCGCCCATTCGATGCAAGTAGAGAGCGGTTTCGTCGAGCAAGCGTTCAGGAGACTTAACGTCCTTGATAATCACGGTGTCTGCCAAGCGACGCAGCTGTGTTTCTTCTTTTTTGGTTAGAGGCTTACCCGTGTACACGACGATGGGAAGGTCTTCCTCCCGACGTTTGATCTTTTGGATCAAGTCCAGACCAGACGCATCGGGCAAGCCCAGGTCAAGCACCATGCAATGAAATTTCTTCGTCTTGAGAAGGTTCATTGCCTCCGTCGCGGAACTCGCACCCACGACCTCTACATCGCTCCCTCCAAGCAGCTCCGTCAGCGTACGAAGTTCGCGCTCGTCGTCCTCCACGATGAGAAGACTGCGCACTCGATCGTCAAGGAAGTGCCCGATCGCATCGAGCGCTCCGTGAATGTCCTTTATCGTAGTGGGTTTTTCAAGGTAGCCAATGGCGCCCATCGCCAATGCGCGCCGCCGATGATCATCTGTGCCTGAGATGATCTGAACCGGAATGTGTCGGGTGGTTAGGTCATGTTTGATTTGATCGAGGATCACCCAACCGTCCACATCTGGAAGCTCGAGATCCAACGTGATCGCCGATGGTCGAAGCTTTCGTGCGAGCGTGAGCGCCATGTCACCTCGAGTGGCTACGACCACCTTGAATCCCTTTTCGTGAGACGCTCCGAGAAGAATCTGTGCAAACGAGTCGTCGTCCTCGATCACAAGGAGAACGCGATCGCCAGGCTGTATGTCGTCCCGATCGTCCATGCGCGACCACGACCGCGCTTGCGCGCCCAAGTCTGACTCCGTCGCGTCAACGAGCGGCGTACTTCGCACGAGGCGCGGTGGCTCTGAATCCGGGCGAACATGCGGCGATCCCGGATCCGAGCTACGGTCCTCCTGTACGGGTTCGACGGGCACATAGTTGCGCGGCAAATAGAGCGTGAAGGTACTTCCTTTTCCGGGCGAGCTCACCACACGAATCTCGCCGCCAAGAAGGCGTGCAATTTCGCGACTGATGGATAGACCGAGACCCGTTCCACCGTACTTGCGGCTCGTTGTTCCGTCCGCCTGTTGGAACGCCTCAAAAATGATGCGTTGTTTGTCTTCGGAAATTCCGATGCCCGTATCATGTACCGAGAACGCGATAACTGCGTCGGCCTGGTTGAGGATGCGGTGATCGGCGCTCCATCCTGACTTCGCAACGGCCACTCCAAGCGAAACCTTGCCGTGCTCTGTGAACTTGAGCGCGTTTGACAACAAGTTCTTCAGAACCTGTTGCAAACGCTTCGAGTCAGTGCCCACGGCGGCTGGCAACAATGCGTCAAGCTCCACGTGGAAATCGAGATGCCGTTGCTGAGCAACGTGCCTGAAATTCTGCTCCACGTAATCGCGCATCTCAGAAAAGGACACGTCGGAGATGTCGACTGCCATCGTTCCCGACTCGATCTTGGAAAGGTCCAAGATGTCGTTGATGAGAGCGAGAAGATCCGTACCCGCCGAATGAATTGTGTTCGAGAACTCAACTTGCTTGTCGGTGAGGTTTCCGTCGCCATTGTCAGACAGCATTCTCGACAGAATCAACAAGCTGTTTAGCGGCGTGCGCAACTCGTGCGACATGTTTGCCAAGAACTGAGACTTGTATTTGGACGTGAGTGCGAGTTGCTCTGCCTTCTCTTCGACCTCACGCTTTGCAAACTCGACTTCGCGATTCTTCACTTCAAGGAGTTTGGCCTTGTCTTCGAGCTGTTCGTTCGTCTGCCGCAGCTCCTCCTGTTGCTGCTTCAAACGCTCTTCGGACTCGCGCAACGTTGTTGCCTGACGCTCGAGGCGCTCGTTGGTCTGGCGCAACTCCTCTTGCTGCACTTGCAGTTCCTGCGTGAGGGATTGCGATTGTTTGAGCAAGGTTTCCGTACGCATACCAGCGGAGATCGTGTTGACGACGATGCCGATGCTCTCTGTCAACTGATCGAGAAATACCTGGTGAATCTCGCTGAATCGACTGAACGACGCGAGCTCGATGATCGCGTTGACCTGCCCCTCGAAGAGCACCGGTAACACGATGATGTTCATCGGCGGCGCCTCACCGA
>JAHFDX010000244.1 GCA_023248785.1 Myxococcales bacterium | reverse complement strand
CTGGCAACCGAAGTGAGCTGGGCGGATCTCGACACAGGGGTGAGCCCCCTCGAAAACGCCACTACGACGTTTGCGTTGGTCAACAGCGCCACGCCATTCGTGAAGGGACAAGACTACGATACCAACGACGATCAAGTTCTCGAGCTGCCGGCGGGTGCCGCCATCGTCGATGCCGTGGGAACATTCGAGCAAGCGGGCGATGGTGGCATCGATTTCGTATATGGTGGAGTTACAATTAAGCTCGCGAACGGCGAGGCACCGTGGGCGGTTACGCGCTTCCCCGGCAATACCTCGGCACT
This sequence comes from Myxococcales bacterium, assembly GCA_023248785.1. Taxonomy (GTDB): domain Bacteria; phylum Myxococcota_A; class Polyangia; order Polyangiales; family Polyangiaceae; genus JAHFDX01. The sequence goes on along the minus strand of JAHFDX010000244.1, from coordinate 5,868 downwards.
TAGCGCTTCGGCTTGGTACGGTGGCAGGCTCACCGGCGCGGACGGGAACGCCGTCACCTACGACCCCTCACAGGCTACGGTGAATTTTCCTGTGGGTGGTGTCCTTACGCCAGGGGCCGTCAACGCCGGCGGAGTGGTTTCCGACGGAGGGGCCGATGCAGGCGACGGCGGCGCGACCGATGGGGGCGCCGACGGTGGCAAACCCGACGGTGGCAAATCCGACAGCGGCAAACCCGATGGTGGCAACCCCGACAGTGGAATCGACAGTGGCGCAGGAGTTGATTCAGGCGCGGGCACCGACAGCGGCACGCCTCCCAAGCCCGGCAGCGGGTCCGCAAAGGACGCGGGAGGTGCGGTTGTGCAGCCTCCGACGTCCGATGATAGCAGCGGGTGCAGCACCTCTCCAATGAGCTCGTCCGGAGCGAGTGCAGCTGCGGCAATGGCTGCGATTGCGTGCCTGTTGCGCCTGCGCCGCAGACGCTCACCGTAATGGCAACAAGTTAAGCCCAAATCGTGAGGTGGGAGCATGGACACTCCCACCTGCATTTTTTTCTAAGGCTCTTCCCCAACCCTGCCGTTCTTCTCGAACATGGAATCGCAAGAGCCCACTGAAGACGAGCTCCTCGCGCTTTTATGTCATCCTGCCGAATCGGTCCGCCGGTCTGCAACGCGCGCTCTTTGGGAGCTCTGGTTCGCAGAAAAAGGCGACGAGGGTCTGGACGTGTTCGACAGGGCAGGCGAGCTCGTGGATCGCGGCCATTACAACGAGGCGGAAACGCTGCTAACGCGCCTTATCGATCGCTATCCGGAGTATGCCGAAGCGTACAATCAGCGCGCGATTGTTCGATTTCGTCAGGGTCGATACCGCGAAGCGTTGCTCGATTGCGAAGAGGTCGTAAGGCGCAAGCGATGGCACTTCGGTGCATGGCACGGCAAGGGCCTGTGTCACAAAGCAATGAAGCAATACTCGCTCGCGGTCGAGGCGTTCACGCGATCGCTTGAGGTGCAACCCTACGCCCTCCGCCGCGAACTCCAAGAGTGCTGCAAGCTACTTAACTAAACGTGCCCGCTCGCGTCCAAATTGTGCGACATCTGGCCAATGCCCGTGCTTCGCGCCCAGCCGTTGACCGCGCGCGACTATGAACCGTATGGCCACATTGTCGCGCCAGGTGACGATCACGCCGCAAGGTCGGCCAATCAAGGGTACGCCAAGGTTTGGGACCGCCTGGCGCCGATGGTCAACACCCGATCGCATGCTTCCCTCAACGTAAGCGTATTCCGCTGTGGGCCCCCAACGTTGCCCATCGCGCTGCGATGCCTCGAAAAACACCCGTTTTCCACGCAATTGTTCGTTCCGATGGCTAGGGTGCCGTATCTCGCGGTTGTGGCCCTCGGGGGTGACCTTCCCGATTTATCGACGTTAAGTGCCTTTTTTGTCCCAGAAGGGACTGCAATCTCGTACAGCCCCGGTATTTGGCACCATCCAATGCTTCCCGCCGGCCGTGAGATCGATTTCGTGTGTTTTGTACACGAAGACGGCTCTCGAGACGATTGTGTGATGACAGCGCTTGACGCTGGCTGGTTTGTCGACTTTACGTGACTTCGCACGGAGACGCTGTCCCCGAGCCGTGGGTCGTATCGTGGCACCTCGTCGGATCAACGACGAGATGCCACGAGCACTCGAGACAGCCGCGCTTCGTCACGCACGTTCTAAGGAGACGATGATCATGAAACTTCAGTTGTCCGCTCTGTCGCTCGTAATCGGGCTCGCCGCTTGCGGTGGTGATAATCCCCCCGCAAATACGGCGAACGCAACGCCATCGGCCACTACCGCTCCGACGGAGACGGCCCCGCCAGCCACTGCAACCGCAGAGGTCAAGCCGGAGGAACACAAGCCGGTCGAAACAAAGCCGGAAGAGCACCCGGCCGAGCCGCCACCAGCCCCCAAGACGGTTGCCGACTTGATCGGTTCGTCGGGCGCATCGAAGTTTGAGCACGCGCTCAAGGAAGCCGGTCTGCTCGACGAGTTGAAAAACGAAGGTCCTTGGACCGTGTTCGCGCCAACCGACGAAGCCTTCGACAAGAAGTGGCCCGAGAAGAAGCTCGAGAAGCTTCTGAAGGAAAAGGACATGAAGGGTCTCAAGGCGGCTCTCAATGCCCATATCGTCAAGGGCCACAAGATTGCCAAGACGGAAATCGACCCGAAGAAGGGTTTCTCGCAGAAGAACGAGAACGGAAAGGCCGTCAAGCTCACCACGAAGAAGGCGAAGGACGGCACGGAAACCGTTCTCGTCGGTGCAGCCAAAGTTAAGGACGAGCACGACGTGTCGAATGGCGCGATCTACATCATTGAAGCAGCGCTTCCCTAAAGCCTGTTTTTTCGATGAATAACAAAGGCCGACTCCCGAAAGGGGTCGGCCTTTTTCATGTCGTGGGTTTGGTACGGTTCAGGCGCCACCGGTTCGCGGGCCGGGTTCGTCCGTTCCGCTGTCTGTAGCGGCGGTTCAGAGGACACGCAAAGCGCACCCCAATTTCCCAGGTACTTCGTTCCTTGTCGGCGGAGCCAAGGGGGCTTCGTGCAAACAAGGAGTGATCATCATGTCGCGTGTATTTGTAACATTGTCGGTTGCTAGTCTGGTTGGAACGCTCGCCTCCTCCGTGGCGCTTGCTGAAAAGAAAGATTCGACCAAGCATTGGGAAGGTTCAGGCACCGCCCACGACGTTTCGGGCAAGGATCTTGGGGCCTTTCGCGTAGAGGTGTCGCGCACGACGATTGGCGAGGATGTGACGCGCATGGATGGCGTCATTGCGCTCGGCAATGGTCAGACGAAATCGTTTTGGCAGGATCAAGCCAAGACCCCGTCGGGTGGTTTTCGCATTCAGTCCGATAAGGGACCGGGAGGTGGCCGCTGCTTCGCGAACGGCATGTGCCAGACCTACGTCGAGAGTGCATCCGGCCAAGCCTTTGCGACCACGATTTCGCGCGACTCCGATGAGAAGCTGCGCATCCTCATCACGGAACTAGCCAATGGCAAGGCGGTTCGGTTCTATGAACAAACTTTGAAACTCAAACAGTGAGTGAATCGCGGTGTTGAGCCAATTCTTCAAGAGCCTTGTGCAACCGAAGACGGTCACGCAGTCGGTCGTGGCTGTCTTGGTCCTGTGGAACCCGGTTGTCAGTGCCGCGCTTTCGTTGGTCTTCGGTGGGCTCGACGACTATTGGCGAAATTGGTTTGTCTCGTGGTGCATCGGAAATGCCGTGGCGCTCCAGTGCATTGGGGGCTCGTCTTTGATCGCATGGCTTGATCGCGCTCTTGCTGCGCTGCGTGGCCGGCCCGTCCCGATGCGAACCGTTGGATGGCGCTTTGCCGTTTCGACCCTGGTGATGCCCTTCGCGCTGCCGTTTGGGTTTCGGTTTGCCGGATGGATGAGCCACCTCGCCTCGTTAGAGTGGTCGCCTCCCACGTGGGGTGCGTATCGGCGAGGATTTGCATTTGGACTCATCTTTGCGGCTTTGTTCTTTCTCCGCCGTTCACGGCTCGACGCACAGGAGGCAGCGCGCGAGGCCGACGACCGATTGCGCAAGCTCGAAAATGAACAGCTGCGCGCGAAAGTCGCTGCACTGACGGCGGAGATGAATCCGCACTTGCTGTTCAACGCGCTCAACACGGTGGCCTCGCTCGTCCACGAGCATCCGGATGCAGCGGAGGAAGTGACGCTAAAGCTCGCGGATTTGTATAGGCAGATGTTGCAAGTGGCTCACAGAGAAACGCACTCACTCGAACAAGAGATCGCGTTGTGTGAGAGCTACCTTGCCGTGGAGCGAGCGCGTTTTCGTGATCGACTCGCGTATCGCATCGATGTCCACGGGAGTGTTGACCCCAAGACGACGGTCATCCCTGTGCTTTTGCTTCAACCCTTTGTTGAGAACGCTGTAGTCCACGGCATTTCGGCCAAGAAAGGATCTGGAAATATATCATTAACTGTTTCGAATAGCAGTGAGCGGCTTGAGATTGCCATTGAGGATGACGGCGTCGGTCTTGGGCAATCCACCCGCTTGGGCAATGGCCGCGCGCTCAGGAACTGCACGGAGCGACTAACGCTCATGTACGGCACGTCCGCTTCGCTTGTCGTGGAACCCGGATCGTTTTCGGGCACGCGTGTTCTGATATCCATACCGATGAGCCTCCACGATGATGCGAATCCTTCTGGTTGACGATGAACCCCCGGCACGCGAGCGCATGCGGCGCCTTCTGCGCGACGTGCCCGACGTCGAGATCGTCGGCGAAGCGGGGGATGGCGAGGTGGCTCTTGAGCGCATCGCCGATCTGAATCCAGACCTGGTGCTCCTTGACGTGCAAATGCCGGCGCTTGATGGGCTGTCGGTTGCAACGGCGCTGGGCAAGACGGGGCCCGCTGTTATTTTTGTAACTGCGTTTGATGAATTTGCCGTGAAGGCGTTTGACGTCGCGGCGGTGGATTACTTGCTCAAGCCCGTTCGTAAGGAGCGACTGCTCGACGCGATTCACAAAGCAAAAAGGGCACACGCTCCGGCTTCCGAGGCTGCTTCACGTGTTCTTGCGCAAATGAAGTCATGGCCGACCCGCATTGCGCTTCGTGATGGCGCGAAGTACGTCGTGTTCGATATCGCACGAGTTTCCGCTGTGGTTGCGCAAGATCACTACGCAACCGTATGGGTCGATGGCAAAGAGCTCCTTTCCGACGATTCGCTCGATACCTGGAGCGCAAAGCTCGACCCCACTCACTTCATTCGAATACATCGAAGCGGGATCATTAATCTGAATTATGTGGTGGCACTCGAGCAGGAGGGCGATCGAAAGTATGTGGCGGTTCTCCGGGAACCCGTGAATCTGCAGGTCCCGATCAGTCGAGAGCGACTTTCGGATCTAAAGAGTCGGCTTGGAATTGGGTGAATATGCCATGCTCAAGGAGCGCACTTGCCGTCGCCACTTCCCGAAATGTAGAAACTGCCGTCGTAGTGACCCCACCCGCCGGTGGTGACGCCGTTTTTCGTGGAGCCAGTATATTTGTCACATGCCGGGGACGCTTTGACGGTGATCTTGCCGCCAGTAGCTGGAATCGCCCCCGCGTGAATGGCCGCGTTGCACATATTTGAATCGCGCGTGTAGACGCCAGACCCCCATACCGAACTTGCTGTCTTGCCAGTGCACGTGCACGAAAATTCTTCCGTGGCGCGTGCGTTGGGAACGTCAAGAAACGAGCCGGGGCACATGCCCGCGGCCGGGGCTGCTGGAGCCGAACAAGTGCCGGCTGATTTATCTGGAAAGTAGAAACTCGAGCCATACGAAGGCCAGCTCGCGGACGTGACACCGTTTTGCGCAGTGCCCGAGTACGTGGGGCATCCCGGCGCTTTCTTCATCGAGACGTTTCCTCCGCTTGCCGGAATCGCCCCCGCATGGACCGCGGCCGCACAGATGGAGGAGTCGGTGGTGTAGGTGCCGGTTCCCCAAACTGCAGCGCCTGCGGGCGCGCTCTGGCACGTGCACTGAATGGGTTCTGTCGCCTGCGTGCTCGCCGGCAGATCAGCGAACTTCGAAGGACACGAGTTGGATCGTTTGCACGACGTTCCAAGCGTACCCACGAACAAAAGGCACACTGCTACGGCTGTATTCCTCGCGGTCATTCTGTCCTCCATGAACTCTGACGAGGAGGGTACCGGGGTTGGCAATAAAATTGCGAGTCTGTGCAGATCCTGCACTCGATAAAGGAGCCGTGCTACGAAGCGCGCTATGCGCGAAGAGGTCACCAAAGCCTATTACGACGACTTCTCGAAAAACTACGAGCGTGCCCGGAGGCCCAACGCCCCCGACGGGTATCACGCCCTTA
>JAHFDX010000243.1 GCA_023248785.1 Myxococcales bacterium | reverse complement strand
ATCCGCAAACATGGTTCGCACCAAAACAAGCGGCTGGGTACTTTGCAACCAGCGCACAACGAAGCGCGAAGGGCCTGGTTATCGGCGTCGATGACTCGCAATGGCGCGACGTTCATCCCGACATCGCACGTGCCTGCGAAGATGCCATTTCTGCGCTCGAGCGCCAGGGTGCAAAGCGCGTGTCGATTCGAGGCAAACTTACCGGCATGGCCGCGCCCATCGGCTACCTCACGATTGGCCCGGAATCGCTTGGCTTGCTACGCGAGCATTGGTTGTCACGCCGTCGAGAATTTAATCCCGACATTGAAATCAGCATGGCGGTGACCGAAAAATTGTCACTCGACGAGTATCTTTTCGGCCAACGCCTCCGCGCGGGCTTGCGCGCTGAGATGGCACGAACCTTTGCGGACATCGACGTCCTTGCGCTTCCGACGATTGCGCTGCCTCCAGGCCGTGTGTCCGATGCAGAGCGTGCGGGAGGATTCTTGGACGCGAAGGCAATGGATGCCGTGTGCAGGCAAAATTTTCTTGGCAACCTCACGGGCCTGCCGGCGCTCTCGGCGCCTGTCGGGCGAACAAGCGAGAATCTTCCCATCGGACTTCAGCTCGTCGGCGACGCGTGGGACGAGGCAACCCTGTTCGCAGCAAGCGCCCACCTCGAGCGCATGGAAGCCGCGCGCGTGGAGTTACCTGCCGTCCACGTCCGGCTTCTCTCGTAGCGCACGCAGAATTTGAATGTTGTGAAAAACGAACGTGCCTGCGAGCAGTGCATTGAAGATCGATCCTGCGAGCAGACCGAGGAGCGCCAACAAGCCTGCAAGCACAATCGAAATCCAAGCGACTTTGCCCGCTTGCTCGCGGCCCGTGACCCAGTTGAGAAGCGACCGTAGCGCGTTACCGCCATCCATCGGCATGATGGGGAACAAATTGAAGATGCTCCATGCGATGTTCACAAAGACAAGGTCGCTGACCACGCGCTCGATGAACAGAGCATTGGGGCCGGGCGACCTCATCGCATCGACGAACGAGCCTCCGCCCGAAAGGTAGCGGCTCGCGAAGATCGCAATGGTTCCAACCAAAAGGCCCGTCAATGGGCCCGCCACCGAAATAATGAACGATTGCTTGTGCGAAATATCGGCCTGCTCAAGCCAATGGGTTGTTCCGCCCATGCCATGAATTCGTACGATGGGCTGGAGGCCAAACAAGCGCCCCGCCGTTGCGTGACCAAGCTCGTGCAAGAGCACAGATACAAAGACGACCAAGATCCACGGCAAAAGCTGCCTAAGATCGTTAGTACGCGATCCGCCTAAGAGAAGCGCCGTCAGAAAGAACCACGGTTCGATCACAACCGGTAGGCGCCCGAGACGAAATGTGAGGTTCAGATTCATGCGGAGGTGCTTTCATCCAGCCAGCAGGCTGCGCGCGATCACAAGCCTTTGGATTTCGCTTGTCCCTTCATAAATCTGCGTGACGCGTACATCGCGCAAATGACGCTCGGCCGCGAATTCGCGAATGTACCCGTAGCCGCCATGAATCTGCACAGCCTCGTTGCAAATACGCCATGCGGCTTCGCTAGCGAAGAGCTTCGCCATCGAGGCTTCACGCGAGAAAAGCTTGTTCTGTTCTTTGAGCCACGCCGCCCGAAGCACCAGAAGGTTCGCCGCATCGAGCTCGGTTTTCATGTCAGCGAGTTTCCATTGGATGGCTTGGAAGTTTGCGATCGGACCTCCGAACGCTCGACGGTCCTTGGCGTACGTTACGCTTTCCGAAAGCGCCGCGCGTGCAATGCCAAGTGCTTGGGAGCCAATGCCGATCCGCCCTCCATCGAGTGCCATCATGGCGATCTTGAAGCCTCCATGAAGTTCCCCGAGAAGAGCGTCTTCAGGTACCTCGCAGTCCTCGAAGGAAAGCGCGGCGGTGTTCGAGCCGCGAATGCCCATCTTGTCTTCCGCGCGCCCAATGCGTAGGCCCGGTGTACCTCCCTCCACAAGAAAACAGGAGATCCCACGCGTTCCGGGACGCGCTTGCGCATCCGCTGTTCGCGCCCACACGACCATCACACCCGCAAACGCGCCGCTCGTGATCCACTGCTTGCTCCCGTTCAAAACCCAACCGCGATCGTTTCGTGTCGCCATCGTGCGCATGCTTCCCGGATCGCTTCCTGCTTCAGACTCGCTCAGCGCAAATGCGCCCGCGCGGTATTCACCCGACGCGAGATGTGGACAATACCGTTCGCGTTGTGCGGTTGTCCCAAACCGTGCGATGACTTCGCCGACCATATTCGTAACCGCCATAGTTACAGCAGTCGACGCGCACGCTGCCGAAACCTCTTGCATGGCGAGCGAATACGCCACGACGCCGGCTTCGGAGCCGCCATACGCTTCCGGAACATTGACGGCCATGAGCCCCAAGTCCGCCAATCCCTTCAGGATCTGCGGCGGGATCCCTTCGTGCTCGTCGATCGCGTGCGCTTGTGGCGCAATGATGCGCGCCGAAAAATCGGCTGCCGCGCGCTGAATATGGCGCTGCGTGTCGGTGAGTTCGAACTGCACAACTGTAAGCTAGCGCGTGCCGTTCTCCGCGTGCGACTACAATTCGAACGTAACCTTCGCCGGCCAGCTTCCCGGCGTTGGTACATGTGCGGCCTGTACCATGCGCACGATGCATGACACGCGCTCGTCAGCCCCATTTTCCGCCGCCGCAACACCAACCGAAAGCACACGCCCGGCTTTGCCTCCCTGGGGTCCAACGTAGAGAGTGACTTGATAGCGCGCGGAGCTTCCATCCTTGCACGTGCGCGCGCGGCTGATGATATTTGCGACGCGCTCGCTTGGCCAATCGGTTGCGGGTCTTGTGGGCGTAGCTTTGAGGTTCGTTTGGTACTTCACTTCCGCGTCACCACCTTCCGGGCGCGGGAACTTGGCTTGCAGAACGGCATCGACGAAGCACTTTTCAGTCTCGTAGTCACCGACGGTCGACTCAAGGAGATACGCGTACTTCGGTTTCCCATCCAAGCCGATGCGAACGAAGATGTTCAAATCGCCCGAGAGCACATCGACGCGGCGAAGCGCCGTTTCTTCACAATGATCGAACGTAGGATCGAGACTTCGAAAAACCTTGTGCGTCGCTTTGGGATCAATCGAACCGAGCTCGCTTTGCGCGCGCATTGATACACGCGGCGCATGTGCAACCGTGGGCGCCGTGCCTACGATTGGTTTCGCGGGAGGTGCCGTTGCTCCTCCGCATGCCGTTATCCCCACGAGCAAACCCAAGCCCAAGAGCCGCATGGTCTTCGCTTTTATCACGCGTGCGCGACGGTCCAAGATCCCGGGCGAATTTCGGTGGGACGTGGTGGGTGAACCGTACCGCGCTGCTGTGAAATTGTATTGGTGGTGAGCCCGCCTCAGCTTCGAAGCAAACCCGCCGCAATCACGATGCGCTGAATTTCGCTTGTTCCCTCGTAAATCTCCGTAATGCGCGCATCGCGATAATTTCGCTCCACAGGAAATTCCGTGGAGTATCCGTAACCGCCAAAGATCTGAATTGCCCGGTGCGCAACACGCGTCGCCATCTCGCTCGCATAGAGCTTCGCTTCGGCGCTCTCCATCGAATGACGAACGCCCCTGTCTTTCATCGAGGCCGCTCGCCACGTAAGAAGACGCGCGGCTTCGAGTTCGACGGCCATGTCGGCCAACTTGAATTGAATGGCCTGATGCTCAGCAATCACCACGCCGAAACTCTTTCGCTCCTTCGCATACGAAACCGACGATCCGAGCGCGCTCTTTGCAATGCCAAGCGCCTGCGAAGCAATGCCAATGCGCCCGCCGTCGAGCGTGGCCATCGCGACCTTAAAGCCATCCCCCACTCCACCCACAACCGCCGAATCCAGCACGTGGCAGTTCTCAAAAAACACCGTGCACGAGTGCGCAGCATGAATTCCAAGCTTATGGTCGTGTGGATTTTGCGAGTAACCCTGCGTGCCCTTCGGCACGACGAATGCTGTGTGCTTCAACTTTGGCGGACGGCCTGGGCCTGCGTCGACCTTCTCCGTCACCGCAAACACCAAAATGAAATCGGCGTGAGGTCCATTCGTGATCCAGTTCTTTGCGCCGTTGATCACCCACCCGTCTTTGGTCTTTTCGGCGGAGGTGACCATCGTCTGCGCGTCGGACCCGCTCATGGGCTCCGTGAGGCCAAAGCAGCCAAGCTTTTCGCCACGCGCCACGGGCGCAAGGATCGTGCGCTTCTGCTCTTCGGTTCCGAACTTGTAGAGCGGGTCGCAGAAGAGCGAGTTGTTCACGCTCATGATCACACCGCACGAAGCACACGCAGCACTCACTTCCTCCATAGCAAGCGCATACGAAAGCACGTCGAGGCCCGCGCCACCGTACTGCTCCGGAATGGCCATTCCGAGAAAGCCGAGCTCCGCAAGCTTGGGAATAATTTCGCTCGGCCAGCGTCCCGACTTGTCGAGCTCAGCGGCTTTCGGAGCAATTTCGCGCGCGGAAAACTCGCGCGCGGTTTGGAGGATGAGGGTCTGTTCTTCGGTTAGCGAAAAATCCATGGGCGCGCCTTCTCCTGAAGGAGGGCCCACGGTACCACGCGCTACCACGTGCTACCACGCGTGAGGCACAACTCGCGAAGCTCAGTTACCTCGGAGCCTCATCTTTCCGTACGCCTGCTGGCACGCCTCGCGAACGGTATACTCCTTCAGCAACGCGCCCGATGCACGGTCTTGCACGACCTGCATGAACGCATCGGTTTCGGCAAGAATCTTGACCTTCTCCGCTGCATGGTGGTCGCCGGTTTTGCCGAGGTTGGCGCACGCCAGACGCCGGTGGTTGGCCTTGTCGCTCGTGAGAAGGCCCACTCCAATCTCGTTCGTTTCCTTGTTGCAGCCCGCGTCGCTGAAATAGAAGAGCATGTTCGCCCGAACGTTCTCGCTCGAATCCTTCGCCGCATTCGCGATCACAGCGCAGTTCTTGAACGCTTTGCGCTTGACCAGCCAATTTGCAATGTGGTTAGCGACGTAATCGTCGTGGTCGGTCGCCAAGAATGCGCGGCCTTGGTTGGCTTCGGCGTATTTCACAAACTCTGCTTCCAGCGAGCCGTCCTTGTCGAGACCCTTCAGCACTTTTTCGCCCGCGCTTCCGGGACCAAAATCACCGACGTGCGTGAGCTTCTCAAAAATGTCCTTGTAGTCGTTACATTTTGCAAAGCGCATAGCCCAACGGCCATAGTGAGCCTCGTAGTCCTCCGAGCCCGACATTCTCGCTTTTGTAAACCGCTCCGAGATTCCGTCGCAACCACCGCCCCCACTGGCATCGCTCTTGAGCGCCTCCGCTTCATGACACGCCTCGGTACGCGTTCTTCGGCCTGCCTGGATGCGATCACGCACGTCGGGCGATGCATTCATGGGAACGCTGTGGTCTTGCGGATCACCAAGCGAGGTGTCGTTGCAGAGCACTTCAAGCTTGGCGATATCCTTGCTCTCTTCTGCCGCCTTGAGTTCTTTGCTCGCATCGCGTGGCCCCATGAGGGCGAGACATCCGACCCCAAAGCTGATGAATGCAATTCCAACTGCCGTGTTGATTGCCTGTTTACGCATGGATCCTCTCCCCTTGGTGGGTGCTACGCCGAGTAGAACCGGGTGATTGTGCTGCAGAGTTTAGAGTCGCATTGTCATCCAACCATCAGCTCGACGGCATGCGGAAGGCTCTCACATCGGGTGCGTAGCGCGGGCTTTGGGCGCACAAGGATGGGCACTTTGGAGGACGAAAGGAGCTCGAAGTCAAACGCAGAATCACCCAGAGCCGCGTAAATCGCTTGGTCGTTGATGCGCGCACGGAGATTTACAACCTTGCCATGCGCATACGTAATCGGACGCTGGACGTTGGCGGTCAGCAGGTCGCCATCCCAAATGCCTTCTGCCCCGACAACATGACGCGCCGTTGCGCCAAGCAAGGCCGCGGCACGCTCAACAACAAACGAGGGAGAACCACTGACGAGAAGGACCTCGACACCGCGTACACGCACCGCATCAAAGAGCGCACGCACTTCCGTAAATACCCGCGAAGCAAGCTTCACTTCATTAATCACGCGATCGACGAAGGCAACAATCTCATCGCGCCGCCATCCGCCAAAACACCAAACCATGAGCTCATACATTCGCTCTTCGGCATAGG
>JAHFDX010000242.1 GCA_023248785.1 Myxococcales bacterium | reverse complement strand
GGAAAGACGACCACGACGCATCTGATTCAATACGCAATTGATGCGGCGAATGGCGCTGCCTCGTGTGGCGTCGTCGGCACATTAGGTCATCAGTTTGGCGAGTTTTTCCACACGTCGTCGTTCACGACGCCCGAGGCGAACGAGTTGCAGGAGAGCCTCAGCAAGATGGTCGATCTCGGCGCGACGCACGTCAGCATGGAAGTCTCATCCCATGCCCTCGAGCAGGGCCGCGTTCTTGGGATGCAATTTCGAGTCGGCGTGTTCACTAACTTGACGCAAGACCATCTCGATTTTCATGGAACCATGCAAGCGTACGCCGCGGCTAAGGCGAAACTCTTCGTCGAGTGTGCGCCCTCCGCCGCCGTCATTAATGTCGATGATGCCTTTGGTGAAGAACTCGCAAAAACGCTCACGATTCCGGTGATTCGCGTGTCGAAGAGACAGCCGTTCGCGGACGTGTTTCTTACTTCGTGTAGCTGCAGCCTTGAAGGGCTCGACATGCAAGTACGCACTCCTTCGGGACCGATCGCGCTCAAGACAAGGCTCGTTGGTGAGCACAACGCGGAAAACGTGCTCATCACGCTTGGTGTAATGACGGCGCTCAACCTGGATGTGCAACGTGCGGCCGATGCGCTCATGGAGACGAAGGGGGTTGCAGGTCGTCTTGAGCGTTGCGACGAGCAGCCCGACGACCCTCTCGTTCTCGTCGACTACGCGCACACGCCCGATGCGCTCGCGCGCGCTCTTCAGACATGTCGTTCGTTGACACAGGGACGCCTCTTTGTGGTGTTTGGGTGCGGAGGAGATCGCGATCCGACAAAGCGTGCGCCGATGGGATGCATCGCGGCGGAGACTGCCGACGTGATCGTAGTGACGAATGACAATCCGCGTTCCGAAGATCCGCGGTCGATAGCTCGGGCAATCGAAGAGGGCATACGCACGGTTAGTAGCAAACACGCGTATTCAATTGAGCTCGATCGCGGGCGTGCGATTGCTTTTGCGGTGGTAACGGCCGAGGCGGGCGACGTGGTGCTGATCGCGGGGAAGGGGCACGAAACGCATCAAATTCTTGGACCGAACACCGTTGCGTTCGATGATCGTGTTGAAGCCACGAAGGCACTTCGGGCTCGACGAACCGAACGAGCGCAACAAGACCGGCCAAGCGCATGACGCCCATTCCCGCGAACGACGCGCCCTTTCTTGCAATGGAAATCGTTCGAGTCACGAAGGGGCATTGGAGTCACACCGTCGACAAAGGGCGTTCTGTACGCGGGATCTCGACAGATTCACGTTCGGTTCGACCGGGTGAGGTCTTTGTCGCGATTTCGGGTGATCGATTCGACGGGCACGCATTTCTCGACGCCGCTGTTGAGCGTGGCGCAACCGTTCTCGTCGTTCAAAGCGGACGTGCTGCGCCTCGCGCGTTTGCCGAAGTCATTGAAGTGAGCGACCCGCTCGTGGCGCTTGGCGATTTGGCTCGCGAGCACCTTCGGAAATGGAAGGCAGAAACAGGTGGCCGAACGCTTTTGATCACCGGGAGTGCAGGGAAGACGACAACGCGTGTGCTGGCACACGCACTTCTCGCCCAACGTGGTTCGGTGCTTGCGACGCAGGGCAATTTGAACAACCGCATTGGCTTGCCCATGATGGCACTTCTATTGAACGAGCGTCATTCCTACGCGGTGCTCGAAGCCGGCATGAGCGTGCGCGGTGAAATCGAAGAACTATCGCGCATTGCAGAGCCTGATGTGGGGCTCATCACAAACTGCGCGCTCGCGCATGCCGAAGGAGTAGGCGGTACGCGGAAGGACGTGGCTCACGAAAAAGGTGCATTGTTTCAGGCGCTCAACTCGTCTGGTGTCGCCATCGCGAACAAAGATGACTCCGAATGCATGCGCCAACTCATTCGCGCACAATGTGCATCAAATGTTACATTTGGCCGCGCGAGCGATTCGAACTATCGCCTATCGGGACGTGCTAACAGGGGCACGCTGAGTGCAATTGAGGTTGAGCGATCGTGGGAGGAAGCGCGTGACAAGCTCTCATTCGATCTGTCATTACTCGGTGAAGCAGCCGCACTCGATGCGGTCGCGGCGCTTGCGGCGGCCGATGCGCTTTTGAGGAGTCCACTTTCAGTCTCGGAAGTGCACGCTGCGATGGCAACCGTGAAGCCGATGGAAGGGCGGGCTCGAATAGAAACACTTGCCGACGGAACGCTCTTGATCGATGACGCATACAACGCAAACCCGCTCAGTATGGCGGCAGCGATTCAACTGCTCGGTGAAGTGGCCTCAGGTGCACGACCAGACGGAGCGCGAACAGGTGTCGTTGTTGGTGATATGAAAGAACTCGGGCCAGCGTCATTGATAGAACATCAAAAACTGGGCGAACGATTGCGCGATGCCAAAGTGGACTGGATCGTGGCGTGCGGTGAGCTCTGCAAGATCACCGCCGCCGTCCTGCCACCGTCCTCGGTGCGATGGGTGGCAACGGCAAGTGAAGCGTGCGATGCGGCGATGGAGCGCTCGCGTCCCGGCGACGCCATTCTCGTGAAGGGATCGAACAGCCTGGGTCTATCGAAGGTGGTGGAAGCGTTTCGAGTCGATCGCGGGGTGCGGCGCTAATGCTGTACGAGCTGCTCTATCCGCTTCGAAATACGTCCGGGTGGCTCGGTTTTTTAAACGTCCTTCGGTATGTTCCATTTCGCATCATTGCAGCTACAATTACGGCGCTTCTCATCTCGTTCTTCGTTGCCCCGTGGTTCATCCGCGAGCTGCAACGAAAGCAGATCGGTCAGGTTGTTCGCGACGACGGTCCCGTTTCGCATCAGGCAAAGTCCGGAACGCCGACGATGGGCGGCGCACTCATTTTGGTGAGCGTGCTCGTCCCCACGGTACTTTGGAGCGATCCGCGAAACGTCTTCGTGTGGGCTACGGCCGCCGTCACGGTGGGTTACGGCGTGATCGGATACCTCGATGACTACCTCAAGATTCGTTTACGCAATCCCAAAGGTCTCGCCGGTCGTTACAAATTGATGGGCCAGTTTCTCATCGGGGGTGCGGCACTTTCCTATGTGTTTTTGGCGAAAAAACACGTGCCGGAAGACTGGTGGGCGATCCGCACGCACCTCGGCGTTCCGTTCTTAGCCTTTCACAAGCATCCGATCGTCGTTCCGATTGCCATCTACTTGCCGTTTACCGTCATGGTCGTGGTCGCGATGTCAAATGCCGTCAACCTTACGGACGGTCTCGACGGGTTGGCCATCGGTCCCGTGATGATCAACGCCGGTACCTACCTCGTTTGGGCCTACCTCGCGGGAGCTACGCTCGGGATCGCGAACGTCTCGCAACGGTTCGTGGTCGCGCGGTATCTCGATATTCCGGCAGTCGAGAATCTCGGCGAACTCTCGATCTATTGCGGCGCCATCGTGGGTGCGGGAATGGGTTTTCTTTGGTATAATACATACCCGGCGCAGGTTTTTATGGGCGACGTGGGTGCGCTTTCCCTTGGTGGCGGTCTTGGCATGTGCGCCATCTTTACGAAGAACGAACTTCTCTCCATCGTGCTCGGCGGAGTGTTCTTTGTCGAGGCGGTGAGCGTTCTTGTGCAGGTCACGTCGTACAAATTAACCAAGAAGCGCATCTTTCTCATGGCGCCTATCCATCATCATTTCGAAAAGAAGGGATGGGCTGAACCCAAGATCATCGTACGGTTTTGGATCATCTCCATTTTGTTGGCCCTCATTAGTCTCTCGAGTCTAAAGCTTCGATAATTGACACATGTCCGAGCTTTACGGCAAGACCGTGGTCGTCGTCGGCCTCGGGACAAGTGGCTCCTCCGCAGCCCGGCTATGCCTGCGCCGAGGCGCGCATGTGATCGCGACCGATGTAGCCGAGCGATCGCGTTTGGAGGCGACCGCGCATGACCTCGAGTCGAAGGGCGCGCGCGTGATTTGTGCTGAATCGTCGAAGGGCATGGTTCGTGAAGCAGACGTTGTTGTGATTTCCCCCGGAGTTCCTCCGTTTGCGGAGCTTCATGAGGCGCAAAAGGAAGGTGTTCCTATTTGGAGCGAAGTCGAACTTGCGACGCGGTCCCTCTTGCATCCCGCGCCCATAGTGGCCATCGGCGGGACCAATGGAAAGAGCACGACGACAACGCTTGTCGGGGAGTGCTTGAAAACGCAATCAGCGCGAGTTTTTGTGGGCGGAAATCTTGGAGAGCCGCTTTCCGATCGGGCAGACGATTTGTTCGATTGGATCGTTCTCGAAGTATCGAGTTTTCAAATGGAGCAAGTAGATCGGTTTCATCCGCGCTCGGCCATCCTGCTCAACATCACGCCCGATCACTTGGATCGATACGCCTCAATGGACCGTTACGCGGTAGCCAAGGGCAACATGTTCGCGCGTCAAACGAAGGGAGACGAAGCGATCATTCCCGTCTTTGACGAAGCCTGCTTAGCCCAAGCGAAGAGGGGTGGCGCTGGCATTGTGACCTTTGGAAAAGATGCAAACGTTCGCGTCGAACACGACAACGTGCTCGACTCACGCGATGGCGAGCGCTACTCGCGAAGAGAGTGGAAGCTCGTTGGGACCCATAACGCAATGAACGTTGCCGCTACGATCGCATGCGTCCGTTCGCTTGGTGTTCCCCCCGACGTGATCCGAACCCAACTTGGCTCCTTTGAGGGATTACCTCATCGCACAACGCTCGTCCGCGAGCTCGCGTCCGTTCGCTACTACGATGATTCGAAGGGTACGAACGTTGGTGCTTCCGTTTCGGCGTTGGAGAGCCTCAGTGAAACGCGTGTCGTCCTCATCGCTGGCGGGCGTGACAAAGGAGGCAGCTACGAGCCATTGGCACGCGCACTTGCGAATCGAGGCCGTGCGGTTGTGTTGATTGGCGAGGCCGCCAAAGCGATCGAACGTCACCTTTCGAACGCGTGTCCACACGCGCATGCGGCAAGCATGGATGAAGCGGTGTGCGTGGCTCGTCGGTTTGCACGGCCGGGAGATGCCGTCCTTCTGTCGCCTGCCTGCTCAAGCTTTGACATGTTTCGCGACTACAAGCACCGCGGCGACGAATTTGTCCGTGCGGTCATGAACCTGCCCGAGGTGAGCGCATGAGCTTTGCTCGCAATTTTCGGACGAACGTGAGCGCCCTTTTGGCGGCGCCGCTTGACGCAAAACCTGCCGAACGTGTTGTGGGCCCGGTGGATCACGTGCTTGCAGCCGCGGTCATCGCGCTCATCGGATTTGGTGTGCTCATGGTGTACAGCGCGTCGGAAATTGTTGCCACGATTCATCGCCATGACTCAGAGTACTTTCTCGTTCGGCAGGTGATTTATTCGGTGCTCGCAGTTGCGATGATCTATTTGGCGAGTCGGGTCGACTACCATCGGCTCTATCGAGGAACCTATCCATTCCTTTTGCTCGTCATTGTGCTTCTTATCGCGACGCTCGTCGGTTTTGGCCATCGCGCGGGGGGGGCTTCACGATGGATCAATTTCGGTTTCTTCCGCGTGCAGCCAGCGGAGCTTGCAAAGCTTGCGCTCATTAACTGGCTCGCCTACTCGCTCGCGAAGAAGGCTGAGCAAGTGAAGTCATTCACCGTGGGCTTCTTGCCGCACGTGCTCGTCGCCGGGTTTTTGATGGCCTTGTGCGTGAAGCAGCCGGATTTGGGCAGTGCAATCGTGCTTGCGATTGTTACATTTTCGCTGCTGTTCATGGCCGGCGCCAAGATCGCGTACATCGGCGGGGCACTGGCCGCGGGCGGTGGGCTCGTGGTCATGCTCGTTCGATACTCGCCGTATCGCCTTCAGAGGTACATGGCCTGGCTCGACATGGACAATCACCGCCAAGACATCGCGTACCAACCCTTTCAGTCTGTGATGAGTTTCGGCGCGGGCGGATGGCACGGTGTCGGCATTGGGCGCGGGCTGCAAACGCTGCACTTGCCAGAGGCGCATTCAGATTTCATCTCGGCGATCATTGGCGAGGAGCTTGGATTTCTAGGGATCGTTTCACTTTGTGCGGTTTACACACTCATTTGCGCGCGTGCGGTGCGCACGGCTCTTAAGGCGCGTGACGACTTTGGTTCGTACTTGGCGTTCGGCATTGCGACCCTGTTTGCGGTGCAAGCGCTGATCAATCTCGCTGTGGCGCTTGCGATCGTTCCAACGAAGGGTCTCACGCTTCCATTT
>JAHFDX010000241.1:2751-6237 GCA_023248785.1 Myxococcales bacterium | reverse complement strand
TTCCATTGGATTCGATGTCCGCATCCACGCGTCCACGCCATGGCTGATTCACAACAATCTCGTTGATGTCGGGTTTCAAATCGAAGGGGCTTCGCTGAGTGCTGCGGGAACCAATCAACGTTTCGGCCTACACGGCGCGCTTCGGGCCCAGCCTGGCGGACGGTTTCGTCTTCGCAACATTGAGTTCGACATCCAGCAAGCGCTCATTCGGTTTGACGATCCAAGTCGCGCCATTCCAAACATCGATGTCGTCGCTGTGACGGAATACAAACGCTATGGAACCGCCACAACAGGGCTTGGCAGCATCGCGGGTCGCTCGTCCGGAAACTATCGGATCACGCTACACGCCTACGGGGTTCCCGATGCCCTGGAAGCCAAGCTGGAGAGCGAACCCTCCCTCTCCCAGGAAGACATTCTTCTCTTGCTAACGATCGGCATGACACGTGCCGAGCTCGATCAATTGCAGACAAGCCCAATCGGTGCAGGTCTTGCCCTCAGCTACGGAAGCGCCGCAATTGGAGCAGACCAAGCCGTGGTTAATGCGATCAAGATCATTGACGAGATCCATCTAGACAGCGCCTATTCTCCACGAACCGGTCGAATCGAAACCTACGCGACGCTCGGCAAGCGACTCACGCGCAATTTGCGTGCAGTTGTGACACCAGGAGTTACTGACGCGGGCGAGCTTCGGACATACATCGAATGGCAACTCGGTCGCACCTTGAGCGTTCGAACGTCCTACGACAATCTGACCGATATCCAATCGTCGTCCCCCATCGGAAATACGGGTCTCGAATTGCGCTGGCGCCTCGACTTCGAATGAACGTTCTTTTCGTCCTTCGGTCCACTGTTCTTCTTGCATGGCTTGTCGCCCTTCCATGTGCGGCACACGACGAATTCGTTCCCATTCCTGTCGAACCCCTCACCGAAATCGATACTCAACGAATCCCCGACGTTTCACGACCGGGACCACGAATGGACCATATCGTGGGCAAGATCATTGAGCGTATCGAAGTGCGGTTCGACGCTGCCCCCGGTGCAAGTGCGTCACCCTCGTGGACGCCAAAACGCGTCCATCCGGGGGATGTATTTTCCCTCGTCGCTTCAAGAGAGCTTTTGTCCGAACTCGAAGAGTTGGGGACGGTCGCGCACGCAGGCGTTTCGTACGAACTTGCTGGAGAGAACTCCATTGTGCTCATTGTCCAAGGTGCGGCGCGGTCCATTGTCGATCACGTTGCAATGCACCTGCACGATGCACCGATCGATCGCGAAACGATCCTTCGCACAATGGGCATCGCCGAGGGACGCGACCTCACGCACGTCGATCTCGTTCGCGCCCGGAGTCGTCTCCTCACGCACACGCATCGACTTGGTTACCCCGACGTTAAGATCGCGATCAACCTCCGCCCGGCAGATCTCCGTGGACGCGTAAGAATTTCTATCGACCTCGTTCCGGGAAACCCTCGCCTCATCATGCAACGCTTTTTCTATCCGGACGGGATTTCCAAGGAAGACCTTCAGGCGTTTGCGGCAGACTACAAAGTGGCTGCCTTCGAGCGTGCCGACGAAGTCGCACTTGCGAATGCAGATACGAGTTTGGAACTTGCCCTGCGAAAAGCTGGGTATTTCTCAGCACGAGCAACTCACGACCTCGTGTGGTTCAACGGAAGGGTCGCTCTCCGTGTTTCCATTCATTCGGGTTCGAAGTTTGTTCCTCGCTTTGAAGGCAACGTCACCTACGACGCTGAAGCGCTCACCGGTGCACTCGAGCTTGAGGCTGACAACACCGATCGAAATCCGAATCAATTGGCAGCCAAAATCCGGGCGTTCTATCTTCAACGTGGATTTCTCGATGTTGGTGTGCTCGCCACCGTCGGGGGACACGAAGGTGATCCGAAGCGATTCCTCATCTTTCGCGTGCGGGAAGGCACACTTGTACGTGTGATGTCACGCAGCTATCCGTGCCTTGATCTTCGTGTCATTCAAAAACTCCGTGCAGGCGGTCCGAGCACTGTCCGCGACATCGCAAACGAGATTGACAGCTACCTTGAGGAGAACGCCGCAGGCGGCGAACTCATCCGCCATCCACGCGCAAGTGGCATTGACGAGATTACGCGCGGCACGTCCACTGTTCGAGCAAGCCAGGTGGAGCTTCAGCCGAATCGGATTCTGTCCCGCGAGAGCTTTGAGCGCGCACTCGAGCACGTTCAGGAGCTTTATCGCAACGAAGGGTTTCTGCACGCGACCGTTGGGCCATTGCAGCTCATTCGCGCGACCTGCTCGCCTGCTTCGCCTCCAGGGGAATGCGATCCACTGCCGCTGCCTCCCCTCCCGAAGAATCAATGCACCTACGATTTGATGGGAGTTCCGGAGCCCTCACCAGCGCTCGACGCGAAATATTTCTGCCAGCCGGACGTCCAGCACGGGCGACGATGCTCACCTCGCGCAGACGTACTCATCCCGATCAAATTGGGTCCACGTACCACCGCGTACGACCTTGCGTTCCAAGGTGTTCGCGCATTCACCCACGAGCAGCTCGCCAAGGTTGCCGACGCCGGGCTCGGTGAACCCGCAAGTCGCTCCAAACTCGACGAGTCAGCAAACCGAATCACGGATCACTACAAAAATGAGGGGTATCCGTACGTTCAAGTGAAGTATGCGATCGAAGAGTCCGACGATCACACCCGCGCACGCGTTCGTTTCGACGTAACCGAGGGCGACCAAGTGTACGTGCGCCGCATTGAGATCCGCGGCCTCGACAACACAAGCGAATCACTCGTCAGAAAGCGCATTGTACTTGTCGTGGGCCTTCCGTATCGCGCCGACGACGCGCGCGCGAGCCAGCAAGCGATTACGACACTGGGCACCTTTACCAGCGTGACCGTAAGCCTCGAAGACCCGCTCGTCATGCAGCGCGAGAAGACGGTGGTTATTGAGGTCGTTGAGCGCACGCGACAGTACATAGAGGTGCGACCTGGTTTTTCGACGGGAGAGGGTGTACGCGGCGCCGTTGAATACGGACATCGAAATCTATTTGGACGAGCCATTGGTCTCACATTGCGCGCGCAGCTTTCCTACCTGCCGGTAGAGCTGATTTTTGATGACACGGTGGCACACAACTACGAAATCGCGTGCGGCGATAAAACGGACAAAGACGGAAAGGTCATTGAGCATGTGTCGCCGCTTGACCGAGCGCTCTGTCGTTTGGCGCGACGGATCACGTTGAGCTTCACTTTTCCAGACATAGGCTTGGGCTCCAAGGCGAGCGCACAACTCGATCTCATTCACGCGCGCGATCTTCAGCGCGATTTCATGCTTACGAAATACAGCGTTGTTCCGACGTTCACGTATCGTCCACGCCAGCAAGTCACAATTTCCTTCGCCACGAGCCTTGAACGCAACGACGCCGAGATCCTCGCGTTTGCAGATGTCGCAGGAGCCAATCAAGGACAGTGCGACCAATCGACCATCGACAAATATGTTCAG
>JAHFDX010000241.1:0-2741 GCA_023248785.1 Myxococcales bacterium | reverse complement strand
GTTCAGAGCGAGCCGGATCCCACCAAGCGGCTCGCGCTCGCACGCATCCTGCAAGTTCCGTGCGGCCCAAGCGCTGCCATCGCTCCTCGCCTCAACGTCGCATGGGATCGACGTGACAATCCGTTCAACGCGCACACTGGCACCTTCGTGGCCGCCGGTGTCGAATACGTAAATTCGTATCCAGTAGCGAACGGAACAAGCGCCGAAGGTCACTTCTTTCGCCTGACGCAAACAACCAGTGGATACATCCCTCTTGGCAAACGAATCACGTTCGCGATGCAGGGTCGCGCGGGGTACAACGTCAAAGTCCCGTGGGTTACGAATTCACAGACCTATCCCGATCGCTTGTTTTTCTTGGGTGGATTCAATTCGATGCGCGGATGGGTACAAGACTCGCTCGTTCCGTACGAGCTTGATCAACAACTCGTGAAGGGTACCCTCAAGCCAGAGGAAGTTACGGCTCGTGGCGGCGACTTGATGCTCAATGCGCGGGGAGAGTTACGTTTTCCGCTCATCGGATCTTTTCTGGATGGCGTTGTGTTCTTCGACGCCGGCAATCTCTGGAAAGAGCCGAGCAATCTCTACGACATGCCCTTCAAGCTGCGCTCGGCCGCGGGCGGAGGCCTGCGCTTGCTAACGCCGGTGGGACCCATCGTTCTCGACGGTGGCTTCAACCTAACCCGCCGAAACTACGAAAGTCTCGGGGCCCTGCAATTTGCCGTGGGATTATTTTAATCTCACTACTCCCCATGTCATCCTTCGGGAGGGGGTTAGAACCCCTTGAGGCCCTCAATCAGCCGTTTGGAAATCACGATCCTCTGGATGTTCCCGGTTCCTTCGAAGATGTCGTAAACCTTGATGTCGCGGAACCACTTCTCAAGCAGTTGGTGTTCGCGCGCGATCGAACCCTCGATGCCACAGAGCTCAATCGCTTCAATGCATGCGTAGATGGCGGCCTGCCCCGCAATGGCCTTGCTCATGCTGGCTTCGCGTGCGTTCGGTTGTCCTTGATCCGCCATCCATGCCGCGCGCCATGTCACCATGCGTGCCGCTTCGAGTTGACGGCCCATGCGCGCAAGCTTGTCGGCCATTGCCGCGTACCGTGCAATGGGGCGCGAGAGATCGTAGTTCTCTTTGATAAATTCCTTCGCGTAGTCGTAAGCCGCACGTCCAATGCCGAGCGCCATAGCGGCCACAAGCGGCCTTGTGTTGTCGAAGGTCTTCATGGCCGTCATGAAACCTTCTTTTGATTGATACGATTCTTCACCGCCAAGCAAATTCTCCTCGGGCACGCGACATTCCTCGAACACGAGTTCGACGGTCTCGCTTGCACGAAGACCCATCTTTTCCTCGACGCGGCCCACACCAAATCCAGGCGTGCCCTTCTCCACAACAAACGCGCGATGGCCGGCGCGACCGAGCGCAGGATCGACCGTCGCAAAAACCACCGTCCACGAGGCGCGCCCCCCATTCGTGATGAAGCACTTGCGGCCATTCAAGATCCATTCGTGACCTTCCTTGCGGCACGAGGTGCGAATGCCCGCGACATCGCTGCCGGCACCTGGCTCTGTGAGCGCATACGCGCCCCAGCGAAGTTCTTCACTCATGTCTTTGAAAATGCCGAAGAATCGTTCCTTCTGCGAAGGTGTACCGCTCGCACGCACGGGCGGCCCACCGAGGCCGGGACCTGGCACGCAGAGCAAAAGGCCCGCGTCAGCCCACGACATCTCTTCCGCGGCGACGAGCGAGGTTAAATGCGACTGTTTTTTCTTCGGCTCGGGAGAATCGGGCGCGGGGTCAGCCTCATCCTGCACATCTTCTTCAAACCCGGGGCCCATCGTCA
Source organism: Myxococcales bacterium (assembly GCA_023248785.1). GTDB lineage: Bacteria > Myxococcota_A > Polyangia > Polyangiales > Polyangiaceae > JAHFDX01. The sequence continues at coordinate 898 of JAHFDX010000241.1, read as the reverse complement.
TTCCTGTCGCGCTGCCCATCTCCGCAGCCATGCGAATGAGATTTCGAAGGAAGTCCTCCGGAATACCTCCCTCGCGATCCCAAGTTAATGCTTGCGGGCGGATGACGTTTTTTGCAAACCCGTGAATGGCTTCGCGAATTGCCAATTGTCGCTTTGAGAGTACAAATTCCACTTCTCTCTCCCTACGTTGCTCCTCAAACGAGAACGTTGTGTGAGTCGATGCCAGGAAGCACGCGCGCGGGGTCGAGCGGCAACTCAAGTTCGAGAAGCGACGCAATTTGGTCGGCCTGAACAGGAGTGAGGCCCACGAGACTGAGCTGCTTCGCATCACGCATGTACTTCTCAACCGGATAATCTCGCATAAATCCAGAGCCGCCATGAAGCTGAACGGCGTCGTTGCCCACGCGCATCGCCGCCTCTTGGGTATACGCAACGGCGCGCGCGCTTGCGAGCAGCGCACCATTTTCTGTTTCTTCACCGCGGGCATGCGCATCCCACATACCAGCCGCACGTTGAACAAGACCCCGCGACGCTTCGAGATCGATGTACCGATCGGCGACGTTGAATGCCACGGCCTGAAAGTGACCGATGGGCTTTCCAAATGCTGAACGTGTTTGAACGTACTGCCTCGTGATCTCGAGCGCCGCACGCATAAGACCGACCGCACGAGCCGAGGCAAGAAGGCTGCTCTTCACGAAAAATCGAAGTAATCCTTGTAGCATCCCTGGCTCGCCCACAATCGATGAACTTCGCGGTAGCCGGGCATTGTCAAACGTAACCTTTGACACGTCGGCCAAATCAAGCCCTAGCGTTTTGTCCCGCTCCGCATGCACGGCACGCGAGCTCTTTGGCACGATGAACGCACCGATCCCCTCCAACCCTTCCTTGCCATCGACCT
>JAHFDX010000240.1 GCA_023248785.1 Myxococcales bacterium | reverse complement strand
TGAAGCGCGAGCGGACAACAGGCCCCGAGAGGGCGGCTCGCTTGATTGTTCAGCTTCCTTCGGCATCGTGTGTACTCAAACCTCGCCCGGACCAGTGTACCTTTCAAGCCCCCCCCGCGCCAGCAACGGGACCGTACAAAACACGCCTCTTTTTGTGCCTACGGATGCGTAAGGTTGAGTCGTTAGACGTGGAGCTCCGCGAGGCACATTCGGGACGTCGCAAAGGAGCGGAAAGACGAATCGTCGAAGGATTGGTGCGTAGAGAGGTGCCCTACTGGCCCCTACGTTTCTGCAGCTCCGCACGCGCCCATTTATCAATGTCGGTGTCGCTAACGCGGTTGCTCGTTTTGCCGTCTGTAACGAACGCAAAACTCGGACAGTGGTCGGACGCCGAAAATTTCCTCTCTGCGAGCACCTTTCCCGATCGACGATCGTAGAGCTTCACGTCCGAGTCGAACATCTGCAAGGTCACCGCCTTGCTCTTGCGGTACCCCGTACATGTTTTTTCGCGAGACGGTTTGTCATCCTGGTCTTCAACCGCAATGAGATCGATATCCGCCGTCGTTTTCGGATTTCCGAAAAGCCTTGGAGTTCGATTTCGATCAAGCGCCAGGAGTCCATCGATCGGGCTCTTTTCAGGCTCACTTGAAAATGTAACTGGACGATCGACAATACGCGCAAACCCTTTTCCAATGGCCGGCTTCACGGACTGCAGCGGTAGCTTTTGTGTGACGAGTTCGTAGCCCGGAATTTCTAGCTGCAGCGTGAGACCAAGATCGATCTTCTTACCCACCGAATCTTCCGCCGGCGCTTTGGCAATGGCGTCCTTGATCGGCACCTTACAATGCCACGAGCTGCTCTCCACGGTGCCTGACTCTGAACCGAGAGTGATCTTGGTTCCCGCCGGCAGCGTGAAATGGGCACTCAAGATCCACGGGTCGTCGGAATCGTGAATAACACTACCCGCAAAGAACGATGCGTCACCGGGAACGCCGACCAGCGTCAATTTGTAATCATCCCACTTGGCCTCGGGTGCGGTTTTTTTGGGCCCCTTGTTTGCCGCGGACTGGGCAACCGGGTGGCGCGTCGAGTCGTCATACGACAATCGTTTCTTGGACTTGCACCCCAACAACAAAGAAAACGCACAGCAAAAAGCCAATCCGAGCAACCGCATTCGGCGATTGTACAGCAGGTCTTGTCGGCAGTTGGCACATGAATACGAGGCGAAGAGGTTCGCGCCATGCGGGTCGGCTGTGGTAGACCCAGCGTCATGCACGCGTACGAAATCCGCGCCGCGCTTCCAGCCGACGAGGACGAGCTTTTCCGCGTGGCACATCACCTAAATACGGTGAATCTTCCTGCGGATCGTCAGGCCGTCCGGGCGCTCCTTCACGCATCTGAGCGCGCGTTTCGAAGCGAGGAGCACGATGTCCCCGGACGCACGTACGTCTTTGTGCTGGTTGACCTTGAGACGGATCGCCTCGTCGGCAGTTCGATGATCATCGCCCAGCTCGGACGGAAGAACGCCCCGTACATCTACGTCGATGTTCTCGATGAGGAGCGGTTCTCGGCAACCCTCGACAGACATATTAAGCATACGAAGTTACAAATCGGTTACTCGTACGAGGGCCCAACGGAGCTCGGTGGCCTCATTGTCGATCCTGCCTATCGAGGGCGGCCCGAAAAACTCGGTGTTCTGATCTCGTACGTACGCTTTCTTTTCATCAAGATGCACCGAAACAACTTTCGTGACGAGCTGCTCGCCGAGTTGCTTCCGCCTCTCGAACCCGATGGTGGCTCGCACCTTTGGAACGCCCTTGGTTACCACTTCACGCACATGACCTATCAAGAGGCCGACAGGCTGTCGAAAACAAACAAAGAGTTTGTCTTCGGGCTCTTCCCACAAGGACCGGTCTACGCCACGTTGCTTCCGAAGCAGGCGCAAGAGGTCATCGGCAAGGTGGGCGTGCAAACCAAGGGCGTCGAAAAAATGCTCACGCGCATCGGGTTCCACTATGCGCATCGCATCGATCCATTCGACGGCGGCCCTCACTTCACGTGTGAAACCGATGAAGCGACGATCGTTCGCTCTACACATCGCGCATCTATGTCCGAGCCTTTGATGGACGAGGCTGGGTTGGCGCGCGCGTTGGTGGCCGTGGAGGCCAGCGGTCCGCCCCACTTCCGGTGTGTGTACACGCCGTTCTCGGAGTCTGCACAGCCCGCTGCGGACGTCAGGATCACGGCACAAGCGATGCGTCATCTCGATGTACGCGTGGGCGATTCGGTGTGGATGTTGCCTGTCGTGGCCTAAGGACGTAGCTCGCATGCATCCCTCCGCAGACGTCGAACTACGCACGGCCGATCGCACGTCGCTCCGCGCGACGGTTTGGGAAACCGATCGATCGAAGCCGATCGGAGTTGCGCTTCTCGCTCACGCAATGATGGCGCGACGCAGTTCCTTCGATCGGCCTAAAGGCAAAGGGCTTGCTCCGTTTCTGGCGACGGCGGGTTTTCGTGTCATCACGTTCGACTTTCGCGGCCACGGCGAGAGCGGCAAACCCGCAGCCAAGGGTGGCAGCTGGTCGTACGACGACTTGGTTATGTATGACTTACCTACTGCCGTCGGGTACGCGTGCGATCAGGCCGGCGCGCTTCCGCTTGTGTTCGTCGGACACTCGTTGGGGGCGCACACCGGGCTCGCGGCGCTTGGCACGGGGCTCATCCGCGTTGATGCATTCGTGGGTTTCGGCACCAATCTTTGGCTTCCCGGATTTGATGGCAATCCCACACGGGCGACGTTCAAGATGGCGTTGATGCGCGCGCTTGACGCATATTGTACCCGATTCAGTTACTTACCGGCTCGATCCGCGCGATTTGCGAGCGACGACGAGTCGAGCGTCTATTTTCGCGATCTTTGCAGATTCGCGTTGAGCGGGAAATGGACAAACCGCGATGGTTCCGTCGACTACTTGAAGGGCCTCGCCAACATCACAATTCCAAGTCTCTCGATCGCGAGTCGTGGAGACCGCTTGGAGGCCATCCCGGAGTGTTGCGCACGCTTTGCCATGCGGCTTGGAAGGCCCGCAGAATTCCTTTGCATCGAATCGAGCGACGACGGAGGCCCCCCTCCCACCCATATGGGCATGATCACCGCCGGCAAGCTCGATGCGGTCTATGACGAGGTCGTGACATGGATGGCGCGAATGGCTAGTTGTCGCAATTCGATAACCAGCTGACAATTTCGGCATGGGCAGGATTTTCGAACGGACCTCCAACGCAAAAGCCAATCGCTCGGAATTGTTGTCCGCGCGCGAAAAGCGCATTGTTCTCGCCTTGGCAATCGCAGCCATCCCTCCGGGCTCCGTCGTACCCGGTGCCGATGAGGGAACGCTCGAGCGATTTTTGGATTGGTTTGAAGAGTTAGCAAAGGTTGAGCGCCGGGCGTATGCGGCGATGCTTCACGCAGTTGAATGGCTTGCTTTCACTGACACGGGCAACTCGCTCACGAATCTCTCGCGCGAAGCTGCCATCCGTTTTGTCGAGCAACTGCCGCACGCCTCTGCCGCGAAACGCGGTCTCATCCGCGCGCTGCTCACGCCAATCAAGATGGCCCACTTCGATGACGCGGCCATGTTCGAGGCCGTGGGGTGCCCTGGTTTTCATCAGCAAAAACCTTTGCTCCGCGTCGCCGAGTCGCCGCGGTGGCTTTCGCAAGTAACCGACGGTCGTGAAGTGTCGAGCGATCTTTTGCTGGAAGCGGAAGTCGTCGTCATTGGAAGTGGCGCCGGAGGAGCCGCATGCGCGTATGAACTCGCATCGCGCGGGCGTGCCGTACTTCTGCTTGAGGAAGGCCCGCTCGTTCGTCGAGATGGATTCAATGGGCGGTCGCGCGAAATGGTGCGAAAGCTCTATCGAGATCGCGGCATGACCATGGCATTTGGAAACGTCGCCACGCCGGTGTGGGCTGGCCGTGGCGTGGGTGGAAGCACCGCGATCAATTCGGGCACGTGTTACCGCGCATCGGATCGCGTGTTTCGACGGTGGCGGGACGAGATGGGGCTCGTCGACTTCTCGAGCACAAGCATGGCGCCCTATTACGAGAAGGTCGAACGCATGCTGCAAGTAACGCGCGCAAAGATAGAGCTCACCGGCGGCGTGGGCCGTGTCATTGCGCGCGGAGCCGAAAAACTTGGCCTCTCGCACCACCCGCTCGATCGCAATGCGCCTGATTGCGATGGCCAAGGCGTGTGCGCGTTCGGTTGCCCTACCGGAGCCAAACGCTCCACCGATGTGAGCTACGTGCCTGAAGCCCTTTTGCGTGGCGCTCAAATGGTGTGCGAGGCACGCGTCGACAACATCGACGTAGTTGCCGGAAAGGCGCGTGGCGTGCGCGGACGCCTTGCTTCAGGGCGCTCGTTTTCCGTCGGTGCACAAGCGGTCGTAGTCGCCGCCGGTGCGCTCATGACACCGGTGCTTTTTCAACGCATGGGCCTACTCAAGGAGTACGCGTGGCTCGGGAAAAATCTTTCAATTCACCCCGCCGCAAAAGTCATGGCCGTCTTTGATGAGACCATCGACATGGCCACGGGCATCCCACAGGGCTACACCATCGACGCCTATGAGGACGAAGGCCTAATGTTCGAAGGTGCATCGACGCCCCTCGACGTCACTGCAATGGCGATTCCGTGGAGCGGAAGACAGTATGTGCGCCTGATGGAGCAGTACCGGCATCTAGCCAACTTCGGCTTCATGATCGAAGACACATCGCGCGGTCGCGTCCGCGCAAGTGTTAACTACTCTCCCCTCATCACGTATCGCTTGAACGATCACGACGCACAACGAATCGTCCGCGGTCTTGGCATCTTGAGCGAAGTGTTCCTCGCAGCGGGTGCACGGCGCGTACTGCCCTTTCTTCCTGGTGCCGAGGAAATTCGGTCGAAGCGCGACCTCAAACGTATCTTCGAAGGATCGTTTTCAGCGAGAGACCTTGAAATCACCGCGTTTCATCCGCTTGGAACGTGCCGCATTGGAACTCGTCCTGAGAACAGTGTTCTTTCACCAGAACATGAAACGCACGGCGTTGACTCGCTCTACGTTGTCGATGGCAGCGCAGTCCCGAGCTCACTCGGTGTGAATCCACAGATGACCATCATGGCGATGGCTCATCGCGCGGGCGAAATGATCGACTCGCGGCTTGCGTAATCGAACGGATCAACACGAACCATGCCCGCGTCGCGGGAAGATCTTGCCGGGATTGAGCAGCCCCTTCGGATCGAAACTCGCCTTGATCGACCGTTGCAGATTGATCAGCCCACTACTTTGTTCGAGCGGCAAGAACTCAGCCTTCGAGACGCCAATGCCATGCTCACCGCTCAATGTTCCTCCAAGACCTACCGTGAGCACCATGAGGTCCTTCGTTGCGGCATCGACACGCGGACGCTCTTCTTCATCGTCCCACAAGAAATTGACGTGAAGATTCCCATCACCGGCATGCCCATACGCCAAGTGCCGAACTCCTTGTCGCTCGGCAATTCCACGCGCGCCCTCAAGCAACTCCACAATCCGTGTCGGCGGCACCACAACGTCTTCCGACAATTTGTATCTGTATGTGTTACGAATTGCCCTCGACAGCGCACGCCTCGATTTCCAAAGACGATCTCGTTGCGCCGCATCGGCTGCCGATTCGACAGCGAGAATTCCTGGTTCTTCGCTCAAGTGCTGTCCAACTCGTTCAGCCGTTGATTCGACCGAAAGCACGTCGCCGTCCACTTCGATGATCAGAAGCGCACGCGCGCGCGGATCGAAAGGCATTCCATCTTCGCGCAGGATATCGAGTGTGTGCGCATCGAGAAGTTCAAGGCATGCGGGCGTCACACCTGAGGTAACGACATTTGTCACAGCGCGCGCCGCATCGTCGAGGCGTTCGAAGAGAGCGAGCAGCGTGATGCAGCGTTCCGGAAATGGCAGAAGTTTCAGGATGACCTCGGACACAACGCCAAGCGTCCCTTCGCTCCCAACCAACAGAGAGGTGACGTCGTAACCCGTGACGCCCTTGCGTGTCTGCCTTCCCACGTCGATCGATTGCCCATCCATGAGATGCACCGACATCCCTAGAACGTAGTCGCCGGTGACTCCATATTTGAACGCACGTGGTCCTCCGGCATTTTCGGCAACGTTGCCCCCCACCATGCACGTTTCGAGAGAACTTGGATCGGGCGGAAAATAAAGCCCTTCGGC
>JAHFDX010000239.1 GCA_023248785.1 Myxococcales bacterium | reverse complement strand
ACTCCTTAACAATGGCAGTGCCGACTGTGGTCGATGCCAGGCCTCCGCCTACACCTGAAGGTCGTACGAAGAGATCGATCCGCGGGTCTTGCAGCTGCTTATCGCCGAGGGGCACATACGTGAGCGATTGGATCGTCGTGAGCTTCTGCTCCTTGGGATCATCGAGATTCGCGAAGTTGAAACCCGCTTCAAGTCCTCGTTGGCTCGATCCCACGACGACCATGGTTGAACGCACGCGCGCGATCAAATGCTCATACGGTGTGTGCGCTGGCGGAAACTCGCCGAGCTTGTAGGCAGTGGCGTTCACGTGATGCGGTGCTGTCGTTCCGCCTGGCAAATAGAAAACGGACTTGGGTGAAACGAGCGTGAACCCGACCCAGGTGATGGCCGTTGTTCCGTCCGACGCATTGGGCTTCTTCGAGAGATCGACCGTTCCAAGAAGTGCTCCCGACCCCGGCAAAACGGCCAGCTCGCCCTTCGCATAGAGGCGGCTTTGCGCTCCACATGCACCCGGCACGACCATTTCGATCGCTGCAGCTCCGACCTGTCCGGTCATTATTCGACTCGCGGCAATCTTAATGATTGTCGACTGGACGGTGATGCGCACCTTCCATTCGTCGAGCAAGGTCGCAGTTCCGAATGTTTTCTTTTTTGGAAGCGAGAACGGGTATGTCGGGAAAAAGGAGTGCTCACCCGCGCCCTGCGTGAGCGTGGCCTCAACGCCGAGTGAAGGATGCAGAGACACGCCCGACACGACGAACGGCGCAAGCAAGTACCCGTCGTTGGAAAAGGCCCACTTAGTCCCATTCCCCGATGCTTTTTGCGGCCCTTCGTATTCAACCGACAAGCTTGCGAGGGGCATCACGGGCATCGATTTTTCGGACGCAAGCGTTTGCGATGTGGCCTTGAGAACGGTTAATTTTTCCGTCGAACCTTTGAATCGAAGTGGATGATCGAGAAGTCGGATCTCGAGGCCGGAGATAGCGGCCGTGCTCGTTTTCGTACTGATATGCACCGTCGAGACAAAAACGTCCGCGCGTGGAATCGCCCAAACGGCGGCTGGACTCTGTGCGAACGTGTATTCGCCTGCGTCGACCATTCCGTTCCTTCCGTCGATGAGGACGTCCGTAAACTGAGCGCGCAGTGCATTGGAGAGAAGCAGTTCGCCGGAGACAAGGTAGTGGCCCGAGGGCTTTTCCTTTTGCTTGGTGTAGGTCGCTACGTTGAACGTCAAATCGCCAAACTTGAGGGACTTCGGCAGCGACTCACTCCCCGGCGCGGAGGCGGTCGCGTTCTTGATGGGGATCTCCACCTCGGCGATGGGCCAGCTGTATCCGAGGATCTCTCCGTTTTCCTTGAAGGCGATGACCTGATAGCGATACCGCGATCCACGACGCGTCTGATTGTCGGAGTAGTTGGACACATCGAGCGGTTCGGAGCGCTGTCGGAAACTTGCGCCGATCGCACCGCCGACAGTGAACGTGTCGGCAGGACTGTCGAAGCGCACTTCACGCCGGTAGACGACGAACGAGGGCATGTACCCGGTTTTGCCCAGGAGCGCGAAAACGCCGGCTTGATCCCAATTAAGTTCGACTCCCTTGTCAGGATCTTTGGAAACAGCCGTGAGCGCGAAGGGAAGGGCGTTCATCGTCGGATCCGGAGGTACCGGACCCGCGAATGGGGATTGCCCACCGTTAAGAGTGAGCTCGCGTGGGAGCGATGCGGTCCGCGCCGTCTTGTCGTTCGGATCGACGGCCTCCTTAAATGGATCAACCGCGATTACTTGATACGCGAGCTTGAAGCCCTCGGGCACAAGGTCGTGCAAGATGGCGGCCTGGGCAGCGAGCGCAGTGTTGTTCCCGGTAGCTCCCGCCGAAGGCGTGTACTCGCGCGAAAATACGTTCGTCCCGTCTTTCGACGGGGCCATCCAGGTCCCAATCAGCGTTCCCGGCGATTCCTTCCCGGTCTTGATGTCAATACGCTTTCGCCAGATCTCAAATCGCGCAGTCGCGTAGGGCGGATAGAAGAACGTGACCTTCTCGGTGAGCGAGGAGCCGGACGCGATGGTGCGCGCATCCGTGATCGCGGGGGCAGCAGGCGCATCGGTTCCCGTCGCGACCACAGTCTCACTCTTGATGGGGTTGCCGACATTCCATTCCTTATCAATCGGCGCAACCTCGTAGCCGACTTGGGTCGTTTTCGCCGGGTCGAACGCGTCGGTGTAAGTCACTATCTCGGCCCCCGTGGGCGCTGCGACCTCGCGAATCGGATAACACGTTGACGAACTGCCCGACCCAGTGAATCGCCTGCAAACTCGGTAGAACTTAATGTTCGGGTCTTGCGACGCGGGCCACTCGAGCGTCACCTTGCCCGGGTGACAGGTGGGTCGCTTGACCCAGATTTTCATATCGCCCGATCCCGCGACCGCGCAGCTCGGGAATGAAATCTTGGCGCCGGGTAGCGACGGCTTGATCGTGTTGTGAATTGCGGCGAACGCCGTTCCGGAGGGCAGGCTCCGGTTGTTAGCCTTGTCGTACGCAACCACGCGGTACCAGGCACGCGCGGACGTTTCGAGATCTTTGTCGACCAAACAATAATCCGCAGGTTCGCGCTTCGGAGTGATGAGCTCCTTCGAACGTGCCACGGATGCATCGCATGCCGCGACGCACGCGGGGTCTTTGGTGATCCCGCATTTTCCGATTTCAGGCTTTGACCCACCGACGGGTTTCCAATCGAAGGGGAACTTCTTCTCCTTCACCGTCTTCGCATCGGCTCGATACACTGCATACGTTGCGACATCCGCCGACTCGGATGCATTCCACACGAGGGCCGCGGTCTTCGCTTGGTGATTCGAGTATGCCTCCAGACCCAAGGGTGCCCGAGGTGGTTGGCAATCAAGCGGCGCGGCCTCCACCGGCGAAGACCAAGGACCCGTGTTGCCAAACGCCGTTCGTGAAGCCGCGCGATAGGTGTACGGCGTGTTAAGAGTGAGGCCAGCTACCGGCTTGCCCTCGGCGTTTTTCTTGCCAAGATCGCGCCCTTGATCCGCAAACGTGAAGTCGGCATTTGCAAACTTCTTCCGTACCGACTCGGATTCCTTGGTAACGCCGGGTGGCAGAGCCGCAAGGTGTGGGTCGAAGGTCGTATTTTTCGCGACGTCGATGAGGACTGGGCTGCCATTGACCCTCTTCCACGTTCCAGCAGAATCACGCCGCTCGATGTCGATTCCAAATGGAGCCGTGCCGGTTGCTTTAAGGAAGACGGTTGCATGCGCTGTTTGATGAAGGTTGGTGCACATGGCCTTTGACACATTGGAGAGCGCAGGCGGTGCTGGATTTGATTCGCCCGGCACCGATACTTTGACCGACGCGCTCGCTCCCGCAACCGGGTTGCCTTTGCTATCAAGGCCGGTGACGACGTACGTGTGTTCGGCGGATCCCGTCGGAGCGTTGTCGACAAATCCAGTCCCCACAATCGCCGCGGCGCGAGGGTACCGCCACGGAAGAAGTGAACGGAGTTCGCTCTTGCCTTCGTCTTTTTCCTTCTTGAGTGCGCGGGCGATCATTTGCGCCTGCTTCGCGGGATCGCTGGGTGCAACGCAATTCGGATAACACTTGCCGTTGCTTGTCTTGAGTTGGACGAAGTGCGCCGTTCCGGGAAGAGCCGGGCCAAGAGTCGCTGCAATGCTCGACTCGGCTACGGGGACTTTGCCCAGGTCTTGTTGGCCATCGCGGCGAACGGAGAAGCTCGATATACCCGACACCTCTGGCCAGCGAAGAAGCACTTCGTGATCGTGAACTTCAGCCTTAACCGAAAACGCCACGTTCGTGTTTTTGGGACCGGCTGCTGCCCCGGGCTTTGGCGGTGTGGTACCCGGCTCCGCGCGCGTTCCGTAACCAAGAAGGCAAATCGACAAACTGAGCCCAAACAACAAAGCCCGACTGCGCATCGACAACCCCTCCAAAGGACCAACGTACGAGCCGATAGATCGTTTCGGCAAGGAAAGGCTCATTCCACGTGTAAGACCAAGGAACTACGCGCGCGGGTGCTTGTTTGGCCTGACGAATGGGTGCAGCCGGCCATTCATTGGCGCTATGGGAGGGGCTCAAATCGGGTGTTGATTTCTGCGTGCACGGACTACCTGCGCGCAGACGTCGCACGGACAACTTACGGAGTTCGTTTTTCAGCTGCTACGTGGTGGCCGGTTTAGCAGCCTCTGCGGCCCTCGGCCCTCCGCCAGGAAATTCGATCTGAAATTTGAACAGTCCTAACGCGGATTCGGACTCGAGATAGACGAGATTCACCACTGTGGCGTCTGGCTTGTTGGGCAACGCGAGCCGCATGGTGGTGCCTTGGGTGGCATCGTGCGCCATTCGTCCGGAGGTCTCTTTGACGAAAACAAGTGGTTTAGAGCGGTAGTCTTCTAAGTACCAGTACATCAGCCCCGGAAATTCATAGGTGCACACGAGCGCATTAATGGCGACCTTCGAAGCCCAGAGTTTGGTGATCGTCGCAAAAGGCGTGTTCGGAGCGTCTAGCCAGCGCGGCCAGGTTTCAGTCTTCAGTGATGTTGCAAACCAAGCATGCTGACTCGGCGCTCGCCATGACACACCAAGACCATTACCGCTGCGGATGTTCGTGGCGCCAGTCATGCATGACGCTTTGGGAATGGGAATGATACTCGCCGACATAACGGGCTCATCGAGCCAGCCACACCTCACATACCGGTCAAGGATCACGGACACGTCCTTGTCCTTGCAGTGAATCTTGCCACGATAGGCTGAGCCTTCGGTGTCCGCGAATGCGGGTCGACTTGGTCCGCCCGCGACCGCTGCCATCACCGCCCACAACATAGTGGGCAGCTGAAGCACGACAATGCGAGAGCGCGGGCACGCCATTCATCCCGTGGCGGCCGCTTGCCTCACACAGCGTGTGAATCGGTGCGTTTGGAGACCCGTGCGCGCCCCGCGTCGAGCGTGGAGCAATCTTAGGACGCGCGGGCTCACTTCGTGCCCAAGTCCACGTACCCAAGCGGGTCGCCCATTTCGCCTGTGTTGCCACCTTGGGCGTTGGGATCGCCGAGACCGAGCTGACCAAGGGAGCTGTCTCCCCAGCATGTGACTTTGCCGTTGTCGAAGAGTGCGCAGGTGAACATGGTTCCGGACGCGATCGTTCTGACGTGCGCGGTCGAGGAACCATCGGGGCCGTCTGCTTGGGCGCCGTCGCTATCGGTGAAGGCCCCATCGCCGGCGGACCCATCTGGGATTGACCGATCCATCGGGACCAGCGTCTGCGGATGCCGCAGGGAATTTATCTGGCACGAGTTCAACTGTCGTCGAGCAAGCAGCCGTTACCAGCGCAAGGCAAACCACAGGCCCGTGGGCCAATCGCAGAGTGCTCATGTGTCCTCGTCGCAATCCTATGCTCACCCCATAATGGCCAACCTACGGAGGAGGCGAACACATGGGCCTTGGTCCGGACTTGCACGTGGGTCGCGTGCTGGGCGAGCGATCGCAATATCCACCGGGGCACTCGGAATCGCCAAAGCACTCGCCTGCGTAGATGCAGGACAGCGCCGTCAATTCGTTTGGATTGACGCAGTACGCGCCGAAACAATTCATCGTATCCTCGGGAACGCAGCGGCCTCCGGCTCTCGCCGTGCAGTCCGTGTCGCGAAGACAGGTGCTTCCATAGAGGCAGTAGCGTGCACCGAAGTCGCGCCCGGGGACGCAAATGCCATTGGATGCTGCACGACAGTCTGCGCTCGACGCGCACTCGTCCAGGTAGCAGGAATTGCTCGGGGGATCGGGAAAGTAGGCACCACCGCATCTACTATTCGCTCCCTTCACGCACACACCCAAGGCGCACGGCTTTGAGTCGCAGCAGTCGATCAACCCATAGGCATCGAGGCTGCACGACTCGAGGTTCGTATTCGGCGGACCGGAGCATACGCGGAATCCGCCGGGCGACAGCTCAACGCACGTCTCGCCTCGAATGCATGTTTTGTCGTCGTTGCAGTAGCCGGAGTTCTTCGCGGGTTGCGTGTCGGGTGCTACGTCGAGCGCGGCGTCGGTGCCTGCGTCGTGGCTTGCGTCGGTTGGCGCATCCGATTGCGAGGCGTCAGTGGTTGGATCTGGGAGAGTCTTCGGTGCGTCGTTGTCGACTTTTCCTCCGCAGGAGATGGCGAAAAAGAGGAGGGTGATCGCGGACGTGGCTGGCATGTTCATCACGAGGATCACTTGCACGTGGTTTGAGCTGTGAA
>JAHFDX010000238.1:4371-6280 GCA_023248785.1 Myxococcales bacterium | reverse complement strand
TATCCGTTCAAAAGCCCCTTCTTCCTCGGAGCTGCGCTTGGTACGCAAACCATCAAGGGTCAAGTGACCGATGGATCGGTAGCGGCTTCCGGAACTGTCTCGACGACGTACGTTGCCCCATCGCTCGGTTTTATGTGGAACTGGGATTTCGGCCTCTCGATCGGATTCGATGCGGGTGTGCAAATTCCCGTTTCACATACGCAATCATACGACGCGAACTACGCCGGCTATTCCGTGCCGCAGAGCATGACGGCCGATCTCGACAAGGCCCTGAATACCGTAGGCACAACGCCAATCCCAGTGCTCAACGTGCTCCGCGTAGGCTGGCTTTTCTAATACGTGCCGTCGGTTGGGAGCCCCGCAGTATCAAAGCCCCAATAGCGACCATGGTGCGCGATCAGGCGCACGTCGTTTGCGTCGGGACCAAAGATCCGTGCGCGTAGCGTTGCCTCGCCTTCAGGTGTCGACGGAATTTCCGGAGGTGCGCGTACGAGGAGGAGGTCAAAAATACGCGCGTACTTGCATCGCGGATTGTAGTTTGAGGCCTCGAATTCCCAACCGCGTGTAGGCCACGCCGGTTGCGCTCCTAACTTGAAACGCACGGGCACTGACAGGTATCGAGCAAACGAGAAGGCCCAGTCGCCATGTTTGCGCGCGGCGTAATAGCCCTGCATGTGCGTGAGCGACGTGTACTGAAACGCCGTGGTTTTTGGATCGAACACAAGCGCGGCTGCCTTGCGCCCTTCGGGCATGGCATCGATTACACGGGACGCATCGTCGGTCGCCTGCGCAAAGGCGTGAGCATGGATGACAAGGTTAATACCTGTTGCGCTTGCGAGGAGAATTGCTGACCCGCGTATGACGCGCGCCATTCCCCCGCGCAGGGTGGGTGTTGCCAAGATAAGTCCCAAAATGGCTGCCTGCGCGAGACGTTGGAAGATGAGGTGCGTGCCTTGCACGACGACGGGGGTTGCGAGGTACGCGCCCCAGCCGGCGACCAGAGGAAGGTAGATGGGACCGATCGATGCGTTTTCTTTGCTCCGACGCCGCAGCGGTATTGTAACTATTAATATTACAATAGTCGACCAAAGGAGCCACTTGTCCGATTTGTCGGGATGTAGATCTGTAGCGTACGAACCGAAGTACACGAGCTTCTTCCAGAGTGGTGGGCGTGTTCCTTCGAGCACGGGATCGGTGTACATGCCCGGATTCCAAAGGTACTGCTCTTGATAGACGGCGATGCAAAACAAGCAACCGATCAAGAGTGGTGCAAGCGCAATGAACGTTCGATAGAACACGCTGGTGACTCGTGCGTGCGCGAGTCCTTTGTCTGTCGAACGCCACGCAAGTTCGGGAGCGATAGCTGCCCCTAGGAGACACAGCACAAGCATCCCGAGCACATGGGCGTACGCACACAGAAGGCCTAGCAACGCTACGACGAGCGCCCGGCCCAGCGTTGGCGCAAGCACCGTGCGTGCAATGAACACCAACGCCCAGCCCGCGATGGCAGTCGCAAGAACGTAATTCACGAATCCCCACATGGCCGCGAACGAAAAGAGGATCGGAATGAAGAAGGCCGCGTACTCGGGAGGCCGCCGCAAGCTTCGAAGAAGGGCGAGCACGGCCGCTCCCAAGGCGAAGAGCGAGCCCGAGACCACGAGCCGTCCAGCGGTCTCGATGGGCATCGCACAACGAAGCGCTGCAACGAGGACGTGGAACAGCCCGTTGTAGGTGAACAGGCTCAGTTGGTGCGTCGCATGTTCGGGCGCATTCTGGTTCGAAAGGCGCGCAGCAATGTCCGCGAGCGCAAGGTGCTGCGGGTAGTCGACGCAGGGGAGCAACCTTGGAACCCACATCGATGCGGACACGAGTCCCACAGCGAGCCAGAAAAGAAACGTCGCGAGAGGTG
>JAHFDX010000238.1:3136-4361 GCA_023248785.1 Myxococcales bacterium | reverse complement strand
TCCCGACACAACCCCAAACGCCTCGCGAGAGTTCAAGGTTGCCGTAAGGCAACCGTGCATCATCTAAAGAAGAGGCTCGTATGTGGGTTCGGCCAATTGGCGACTTTCTCGTTGAAGAAGGATTGATCTCCCAGGAGCAGCTGGCCAAAGCCCTGCTCAAGCAACGGGAGTATCGAAGCCTCAAGGTCGGACAGATTTTGCTTCGTACGGGCGCCGTCACCAGCGCGCAACTTGACGATGTAGTCGCAAGCCAGGGGCAGGATCTTGCCGACAAAACGCGTGGTGTCCGCCGGAAGATTGGCGAAATAATGATCGAGAAGGGTTACATATCGGCTAGCCAGCTCACGGCGGCGCTCGAGCAGCAAGTGCGTCTTGCGCGCATGCGATTAGGAGAAATTCTCGTCGAGCTTGGATACATTTCACGCGAGCGACTTGAGGAAGTCATACAGCGCCAACTCGAATCCGTGGGGGACGACGTAACACGCTTGGTGACGTGAGCATCAGGTCTCCTTACCAAAGGGCGGAGGCTCGACCGGCGAAGATCGCCGTGATCGCTTTGATGCGTACATCTCCGAGTCGGCTCGCTTCAGCAGGTCTTCGACGCGTTCCGGATGCCCGGGGTCGAAGTGTGCCACGCCGACGCTCATGTGGATGGCGTACGGGCGCTGACCTGTTTCGTTGTGCCGGCGGACATTGTCTTTTAAGCGCTCGAGCAAGAGGCTGATGCGCTCATCGCCCACGTCGAGCGCAAACACGACGAACTCATCGCCACCGAGTCGCGCAAGGATGTCGGATTCGCGAAATGTGAGCTTCAAGAGCTTGGCAGCGTCGCGCAATGCTTGGTCACCCGCTTCGTGCCCGTGGACATCGTTGATGCCCTTCATGCGGTCGAGATCGACGAAGAGGAGCGATGAACTTTTCTGCATGCGTGTGGCCAAATGCAGCTGTTGCTCAAGCAGTACAAGGAAACCGCGGCGATTATAGAGACCGGTGAGATCGTCGACAATACTCATCGCGACAAGGCGCTGCTGTAGCTCCTTGAGCTCGGTGACGTCGCGACCCACCATCACGGCTCCTCGGATGATCCCGTCGTTGTCGCGAATTGGGCTCGCGTTGATGGCTTGCCAACGCCCCGTCGGATGGATCACGGTTCGCAGAAAGAGCTCCGCTTGGCGAACAGTTTCCCCTTGCAGTGCGCGCGCAACGGGCACTTCATCCGGTGGGC
>JAHFDX010000238.1:0-3126 GCA_023248785.1 Myxococcales bacterium | reverse complement strand
TGCAGACGATAGCGTTTCGCGCGACGTGATTCCGATCGTGCGTTGCATGGCATCGTTCGCAAGCACCATGCGACCTTGTGGATCGATGACCTGTACGGCGTCTTCCATGCTTCCAAGAACGAGCTCCAAGAGCAGCGCGCGTTCGCGAAGCGCTGCGGAGGCAACTTGATGTTCGAGTTCCGTCGAAGCGAGCGCAGCGAAGTCGTGCAGCGTCTCCAGTTCTTTTTGCGACCACGATCGCGCTTCTGGCCCAAGCAAACAGAGCGCCCCTATCGGCTCGCCGTGACGGTCCGTCAGCGGCGTTGCAGCGTAAGCTACAAAGTGGAGCTCAGCGACTGCGCGCTCGTCCTTCATGCGTGGATCCCGCCATGCATCGCTGATGGCCATCGCGCTCCGTGCAGCGATGACGTGCTTACATAAGCCCCATGAAATAGGAACTTCGCGCACGGTTGACCACGGTGCTTCGAGCCCGTGCGCTCCATGCAACCGAATGCGGTCTTCGCCTATCACCGCAACAACAGCGATGGGCGAATTAGTGGCGCTGGCCGCAAGTCTCGCAATGCGGTCGAGGTTTGGACTCGCCAACGTATTTGGTTCGAGATTCGTTTCGAGCAACGAATCAAGCCGGTCGCGATGCGCGAGCGGGCGCAGCGATAATTCGCTCATGATGGCCCTTCGCTACTCTACGACGCCTTGCAAACTGTGGGCGGGCAAAACGTGCACTCCATGAAGGATTGGCGGGAAACGGAGCTTGTGTGTGCCCTTGGTGTGAGAGGCGGTGCCAAACGTCCCACTCAATTTTGGCCTGGTGATTAAAGAGCAAGCTCGAGCTGTCGTTCTACGCATCAGTAACCAGGAGGGCTAAACATGATCCGCTCAACAGTTCTCGCATCTCTCGTAGCGACAATGGTGTATGCAATCAGCGCGTGTGGCAGTGCACCGGAGGCCAAAGAGATCGGGGACGCGCCCTCGGTTGACATTCAAGAAGGCGTCGAGACGCAAGGCGGCATATATGGCCCGAAGGGGGGCCCGGACTTCATTACGAGCCCCGCAGCCTCAGCCACCACCCCAAAGTTCAAAGCACCATTCCTGCCCAGGCCGCGGTGAATGGCCGCTACAAGCCCTTGTACGATACGAAAGGAGACTGCGTCTAGGGCGCGGTCTTCTTCTTGTTTGTGAGTCTCTCGTATGTGGTCTCGCCCCGCTATTGCGGCGGCTTGAAGTTCTTGCACGCCACGTCGAACGTGCTGAGTGCGTCGGACAAGGCTTTTGCAAGATCACCTGAACAGATGGAACTAAAAACGGCGTCCGTTCCAACTTTGGCTGCAAAGTCCTTAAGGCGTTTTGCTTCAACCGCACTTCCAAAAGCCGATGTGCACGTTGGTTTGTCCCCGGCGATGATCGCAGTTGCCCATCGCGATCGACCACCTTTGAGTGTGTCGAACGTGGAAACGTATGAGTCAACCGTTCCAGATGATGAATCGTCTTCGTCTGTCAGATACACAATTCCAAGAAGCGCATCGGTGCGGAGGAAGCCGGCGTTTGAATCTTTCAGGCGGGTCGTCAATGCTTGACGGCTGCCTTCGAGGGGCCGCTCGGTTGAAGAGCCCCGTGTGCCGACATTCGCGATCGTTGCGAAGGTTGAAGCGACATTCTTGTCGGAACGCTCGAGCCAAGCACGACTCATCCCGGTGGTTGTGCGGAACTTCCCGTCGGCGGTGTTGCCAAGCACATCCGTGGTGGTGACGGCGATTCGGTAATCGATCTCGGTGCCGTCCTTCGTCTTGAACGTGTTGATGACATCGATGAACTTTGGGAAGATTGCGGCAAGATTGACCTGCTCCTGGCTCATCGATCCTGAGTCGTCGATGACAAACACCAGGTCCATGTACTTGCAGGACTCATCGGTCGCCGCGTCGCCATCGAGGGTCACGTTGAAGCCGGAGGTCGTCCCGGTGTCGCCTGTTCCACCGTCGTTAGTTTCTGACCCTGGCGGAAAGCGATTTTCTGCAACGGTGCCGCTGCATGCAATGAAGAGAAAGGCGATAGATCCGGTGATGGTAAGCAGGCGAAAGGGCGACATTGAATGAGTATCCATTGCGTTCAGGCGTGAGGCTTACACGGGGCTGCTGTCGATCCGGAGATGAGACCCCCGTCTTTACGTGTGCTCGCCACCGCGAGGCCGAATTGGGAGAAGCTCGGGGGGAGAGCAGGCACCGGCGCTCCTTTCCGCGATAGAAATAACGAGTGGAGCAGAGGGGGATCGAACCCCTGACCTCCGCATTGCGAACGCGGCGCTCTCCCAGCTGAGCTACTGCCCCTAGGTCACTTCGCTTTTTGTTGCGAACGCTCGCCGAGCGGGTACCCGGAGAGGGCAGGGACCGTAAGTCGTCATCGCGATCTCTGTCAAGCGGATCCGAAATTCGACCGACCCCGAAGTTCGAGGTCGATCCCGAAAAATCCTCGCGACGCTACGTCAGCTTTCGCGGAACAAGCGTTGCGCGCACCATCGAGCGCGGAATCGCAAACGCGCGAAAAAGCGGCGCTCCCTTCGGCACTTCCACCGGCCTCGGTGCCGGCGTGAGTGCAATCACAGCAGGCAGTGCATGAAATTGGTCGGTTCGAATGATCCCTCGCAACACCTCGTATCCGTCGCCAGGAATTCCATCGATCAAACAGCAGTGGCCCGGTGACGTTTTTACAAACGCCCACGGCTTTACAAACATCCACGGCTCGCCGGGTGGATGTGGTGTGAAGTACTTGGTCAAATACCAAAGCGCTCTACGATCGCGTTCGACGGCGGATGACCCGTATACGCGGCCCCACGTCGCTTCAATGCGCTTCGCCCCGTCGGCTAGAGATTGAACATCGGGTTCGATGTCGAGCGTGTGTCCGTCGAACGTTGCGCGGAAGGACACGTGATTGTGGAAGAGCACATGCACTGCGTTGTCGCGGACAAATAGGATCGATTCGCCGTCCTCCTTCGAAAGGGTGACAAGGGTCAGCTCTCCCTTTTCCGGGCCGGCTCGCTCGAAATCGATCTCTTTGCGGTACTTTTTCGTTGAGCCCGTCTTCTTCTCCGCGAAGTACGCTTCATTGTAAAAGTCGGCGTGGGCGCGTCCGACG
>JAHFDX010000237.1 GCA_023248785.1 Myxococcales bacterium | reverse complement strand
CGCGACATGCTGTTGCGCGTCGGTTCCCATCCGGCTCCCGACGACCTCACCCTCTCGCCTAAAGAGTGGAACAAGACTCGACAGAATCTCCACGCTCGGAATTGTGGGACCTGTCAGGTGCTGGTGACATGTTGCGTTGTTGAAACCATGGCGTCGTTGATTACTTCGTTATCCTCGCAACAACACCCCGGCTTGCCAACGAAAGACTCGCGTACACAAATGCGTCGTCAAAAATCGGTGGCGACGACAGCGCAAGGTGAAGCACTTCTTCAGGCGGCTCTGCTTGACTCGTCACGCGAACACGAGCGAGACCCTGATCGATGTTCCAATACACGAATGCGCGATCCGGCGTCACGCGCAAGGTCTTCGGTCGCTCATTGAGACACGTAGAAACAACATTCGCTGCCATGCCGAAGGGCGAGATGTGAGGTCCGCGTGCGATGCGAGTGCAGCTCGGCGTGATCGTGGGGTAGTACGCCCACGCATTGTCGAAGGTTGCATCCGAAAGGAGCATTGCTGTGTCGGTGCACCACGTTGGCGTTCCGGTTTGCCACGGCGAAACCATGAGCATTCGTGCGAAGCTCCCCAATGTTGGCCCCGCGCTTGATGACACCCAACATCGATCGAGGACGATTACGTTGTCGGTCGTGGCGACGAGTCGAAGTTCTGAATCACCCACGCTTTCTGCATCCGCGTAGCCACCCAAAAATGGCACCTTCCATAACGCGGGTGCGGAAGAAGGGCCCCAATTGTCAAAGACTGCGTTCTTCGCCCAGAGCCCAAAGCTCGCGAAAGGTCCCGCACCCCACGAGGTGACCGACGTTCGTGCGCCCGTTACGATGTTCAGCTCTTGGAGCTCGTTGCCAGCTCCATGCTCCACATCAAAAAAGTAAAGAGCGCCATCGCGAAGAACGAAGGAGCTCAAGTAGTTGCGCGATTCGCGAGAAGGTTCTTCGGGCATTGTTCCCAGTGATGCAAGCGCTCGAACCTGACCGTTTTCCCGATGCAGTGCGAGCACGTAAAGTGTGCCGTCCGCGGGCGACGACTGTCCAAGCGCAACGAGGGTCGAGCCGTACGCGCCGACAAGTGCAAGATCACTCGGCAAATCGCACGCGAGCACGTGCGAATCCGACGCTTCGAGTGGAGCACACGAACCGAGCGCGGTGCCCTTCGGTGGAGCAGATGTTGCCGCGCCGACGGGCAACAACGCGCCTCCGCTATCACTCGCCGGTGTGGGCATCGGATCGGGAGCAGCGCCACTACTTCGAGCGCCGCACCCTGGAAGGACAAGAAGAGCGCTGAGCGCCGGAAACCACATCGAACGCATAGCTCACCTCGAACCTGCGCCCCCAACGAAGGTCGCAATGTTAGCGCAACCCGGCGATCGAAGACACGCCCGATGGGAGTCTCCTCGTGAGATCAGGCGTTGACCTCTCGTCGTAGGGAGAATGGGAGCACGGATCATTGGGCACGCGGCAGCGACGATTGTCGCGCCGTTCACATGGATTTCAGGCTGCGGCAAGCTGACGAAGTCGCGTTTTAATCCGCATGGCGGGGGGGGAGCTGCGCGGGCAACGTGCGCAAATTACGGAAGCGGTCGAGCTCACAGGAAGCGCTATCCGTTCATGTTCGAGTGAAGTTCTCGCCGTCTTTGACGCGCGCCGACAGCAAGTGCGAACAAGACACTCGCAAGCGCGGCAGACGAAGACGCACAGTTATCCCTTCCCACAGCGGAGCAGCCGCAATCGCTTGTTGGCTCTAGGTTGCTGGGCAGCGTAGCGTCCGCGTTCATCGTAGAATCGCCGCTAACGGCGGGACCGCGAGCCCCCGCTTCAAAGGCTGCACCGTCGATCGGAGGGACACCGGTATCGGCTGGAACGCCAGCATCGACAGCCGGGAGTATCCCAACGACCTTGTAGAGTGCGCAGTCTGTTGTGCCGTCAAGCGCAACGTAGAAACGATCATCTCCGAATGCTCCAACGTCGCGGGGCGACGAAGATCCTTTCCCCGACACAACGTCGCCTACAAGTGAAGTGCCCGCGGTGGTGCCGTCGCTCTCCCAAAGTTCTTCGCCGTTTGTCCCGTCATCGAGCGTGAGCAGAAGCCTGCTGCCATGGCTGACGAGCGATGTGATGATTGGCTTTGACGCGGCGAACGTTTTTATTGAGGCCGTTCCGGCCTTCGTGAGATCGCTTTGATACAAGCCCGACTGGCCATTCGCCAGTCCCGCGATGTAGAGGCGCCCACTCAGCTCGGCCGTCGGAATGTAACCCGCAGAGCTCCTTTGGTCGGCCCACGTGAGGCCGAGGAATTCGGAGCCCAGCGCCGTTGCACCATCGGTCACCCACAGATCAAGGGTCGAATACGCTGCACTCGGCGTAGCAAGGAGGCCCTTGCCTCCGAACGATGTCACGACGTCCGCGAGATCGGTCGATGGCATGCTCACGGCAGCAATCGACGGAGTCCACTGCCCAGTAGTGAGGTCCACAACGGAGAGGTCTGAGCTTCCGATCGTTTCGAAATACAATTGGTTGCCAATTCGAAATGGATTCTGAGGTGAAGTAAGGCCGAGGGAGCTGGAGATGAACTTTGTGCCTACAAGCGTCCCGTCCGTCCGCACGACTCGATACCCGCTGTCATAAAAGAGAAAGAGCGCGACGCTCGCATCGGCGTAAAGCAACCTTGGGGACGTAGCCGTGCTCGACCATAGGAGGGCTGTTCCTATCTTCGATCCATCAGTGCTGTAGAGGCCTTTGCCCCCGACCGCAAAGAGGTGCATTCCGTTAATGGAAACAACGGGCGAGTCCGCTGAATAGGTTGTAGCGCTCGTTCCTGCGCCGGTGCCATCGCTGAACCACAGGGGGCTGGGCCCCGTCGTGGGGAGCGAAGCGTGGACTTGCGTGTGAAGGACTACGCCAGCGCTGAGTGCTATTCCGCGGCTTACCAGGTCATCGTACTGGCTCGTCGGCGCGCCAACCGAGGCGACCGCCGTCGCACTCGTTCCGTCGGTAGCAAAGAGCATGGAATGATACGCGTTGCCCCCCCGAGGGCGAGGGCCCGTCGCCGGGTCAAGTGCCACCGAAGATTCTTGGTGGAGCGCAAAATAGAGCTTGCCGTTCAGCGCACCCACCTTCACGGCACGGCAGGCCGATTCGGTTCGCGCCCCCGGAAGTGTTGCGACACGCTGCAAGGAAGCAGCCTGCGCCTGCATAGACGCGGCCTGTATGGACACGGACAGCGCTGCGGCAAGAAAAGACAGGGCGCCAGGTCGAGTAAAACGGATCATGGGGAGCTCTCAGCTTACGAGCGCCTGACCCCCAAGCGCCGCATACCGCAGCGCCCCCACGACCGCAATCTGCGACCGACATTTCGACATTTGAATAGCGCTCGAACGGCGAACCGCTCAACTCCCCTGGCACCCCAACTTGACCTGCACCTTGGCGCTTGTGTCTGCACGCACGGTATCGCATGTCGTTGGACATAAATAGATCACAGTTGGTGACGTATTGTTGTCGTAGTAGAATCCCCCGCTCGTGCCGCATGCGCTTTGCGAAGTCGCGCGCTGTAGCGACTGCGCATTGGATCCACCCTGCAAGTACTCAACCTTCGCGGAATTAGGATCGATGAGTCCCGCATCGCTCGTCGGCACAGCAAACGAGCATGCAGCTGCCTGATATTGAATTTGTTGCAACGCAACGGTGAGCGCGTCGTTGCTGCCGTCGCCCACGTTCCAGCTTTGACATTGGCTGGACCCGTTGCCACACGCCTTCGTGAGCCCGCCGGCATTGTTCGCGTGCTTGGGGGCATGACCGCCGGTCGCCATCGTTTCGAGATGTGTGAAGTCGGCACCATCCATTCCGACCATGAAGATCGGAACGCCGGTCGACTGGTAGTGCGCGTCGGCGATTGCAGCGAGCTTGCTGGCGCTCGACTCACAATTCCCTTGTGGATATCCATCGGTCACGAGAATGCCGATTCGCTGCCGACCGGGCGTGTACGTACTGGAGTTCCCTGTATAGGTGACGATTCCTCGAAGCGCTGCCTCAGTGGGCGTTTCGCCGCTCGGAGTGGCCGCATTGAGCGCGGGGACGAACGACGTTGTGTCCGGTAGCGAAATGAACCCCGTGCCGAGAGGAACTTCAGGCGTCGAGTACAAGACAGGCAACGTGCCACTGAAGAACTGAAGCGCTGCACGATTGCCGGACGAGGTCGGTGCTCCAAAGTACTTCGCGAGCGCATTGATCGACTTACACCACTTCGAGTTGACCGTTTGGCCAACGTCGCAGTCACCCTTGGCCTGCTGCCACGTGGAAACAGGACCATGCATGCTGCCCGAGCGATCGAGCATCACGTACAAATCGATGCCCGTTGTCTTTGCTTCCACCGCCGTTTCAGCACATGCGTCGCGTGCGGCATCCGAGGGCGCAGGCGCGTCGAATGAAAAGAGCACGTCTGCTTTCGCATCTGTGGCGTCGATCGCTCGATCAAATGCTGCGTCGGAGGCATCGATCGCCCCGCCATCTTGCGGGAGAACGGACGTTTCCGCGGCTGGACTCTGTGCATCTGCAGATGCGTCATCGGTATGCGCGATTGCATCGGCTGAGGTTGCATCCGCGGCTGGGGAACTCGGTGTAGCGTCGAGGCTACCCTGCGTGCCATTGAGTTCGGTCGCAGTGCCCTCGGGGTCACCGCAGCCAGCTAAGAAACAGAGAGCGAAGAGAGTTCGTCGTCGTAGCACGGCGTATTTATAGCCCACACTAGACGACACGCCACTCGCTCTACGCACTTTGGCGCACAAAGCGCTGACTGCCTGAATTCTTAGGACTTTGGCACACAAAAGACGACGGCCGCCGAAACTCAGCAGCCGCCTCCTTTGCAAAGGTTCAGTTCGCGGTAACGACGATCGGCGTCTTCGATGGCGTATACACGTTGTCGATCTCGCCCTCGACCACACGAAGTGCATCCATTCCCCAGCTGTAACCGAAGTCGGTGAACTGAGCCGCCTTGAGAATGTTCGAGTAGCTGTTCTGCTTGCCGTCGATGAACGCACCGACGAAGCGCCCCATCGCAGGACCGCTGCCGTAGACGTAACTCTCCAGGCCGTTCGTCACGAGATCAAGATTCTGCGTTCCGCCTTGCTTGAGCGGGATGTAGTCCTTGTCGTAGTAGTTGTACGAAACGCAGCCGTTGATGAACATCACTTGGTAGCTCGACGGAAAGTCGCTCGCCGAGAAATTGTCGGGATCAAGTGGGCCGTAGCCGATGTACGAGTGGCCGTTGTACACGAACACGTCGCTGTTCTTGACCGCGCGCTTGTGAGGAACGCTGCTCGTCTCCGCACCGAAATACGTATTGAGTTGAATCGTGACGGTTTGCGCAGCGGCGTTGCCAATCTTGACCCGAACGGGCACCTCAAATGTAAGCCAGTGGCGCACGAGCCTGTCCGCCACCGCAACGCGAAGCGCGCGTGAGTTGCTGTACGTGATGCCTTGGGGATAGCTTCCGTCGAGCTCCCACTTCATCAGATCGTCGAATGTGGCGTTCTTCACGTTGACGGTGCCGACCGTGTAGCTGCTGATGTCAACGGCAGGATCGATCTTCACGAACTTGAACCCCGCTCGCGCCTTGAAGATCTCGCGAAGGCCATTGAACCACATCTGGTAGCCCTCATCGTCGACCGTGTCGTGCTTCTCACCGGCAGCCCAGTCAGCCATCATGCCGTTGACCATTCCGATGACAAACTTGCCCTTCTGAACACCGCCTGAAAACAAGCGATCGTACTCAGGGTAGGAAGCTCCGCTGTTCGTCTTTGCACTTGCGAGGCGCATCGTCGATGGCACGTAGAGCCTCTTCATCTCCGAGGTCGGAATCGTATTCGCGGTGCTGCCAATTTTCACGCGGTCGGCATCGATGACCTTCTGCTCTGCCGCCATGGCGGTCTTGCACGCCGACTTGGACGGGTCGAACACGTACCAAATGCTCTCCTGAAACTCCTTCGCTTCCTTATCATTCGCCGTGCACTCTGTGAGAATGCGGCTCGTTTGCGATTCGTAGTCGCCATTGAGAAGGGCGAGGGAGACCGAGCTCCGTCGCGCCATCGTCTTTGGAACCACCGCCGCGGCCGCGTACTGGTACTGCACCTTCACCATTTCGGTGGCGCGACCCGTGGCCGGATCCTTAACGGTCACCTTTGTTTTTACGAACGTCTTTGGGTCGACCGTAGCGAGTTCCCGATCGTTCACTCCAACATACGACGTGCGCAGCGCGCCGAAGGCCGATTGCGTTTGACTGCGAACCGCATCAAGAATCG
>JAHFDX010000236.1 GCA_023248785.1 Myxococcales bacterium | reverse complement strand
ATGAATGAGCGAACCTCGCTCGAGCGCGCCAAGTTCTTCGAGCGGAGCAGGTTCCTTTCGGGGAGCAAACTTATGAATCGCCTGCAAATAGAACCGGTAGGGGCACGCAGCATAGTGCTGGAGGGCCGTTGGTGAGAAACTCCGCGCGATCAGTTGATGGCGCTCGAGAATTTTCTTCGCTTCTGGAATAGGGTCGACCAAACCGTCCGCGCGTGAGAATCGCTCGCTCCACCGCTGCGCGCGTGAGGCGATTGCGCGACGCGAATGCTCGTTCGACGCAATCCGATTGCGAAGCACATCGCTCGACGTTCGCCCGTGAATGAAATCGCCGATTACGGCCAGGTCGAACTCGACTTCATCGATGGCGTTTGCAGCGTTATCTGGCGCAGGCCATCCAAGGCGCGCGCGCGCAGCGTCCCCCGCACGTCCGCGTAACTCTTCGAGGAGCACCGGTCGTCCGTCCAAACGATCGACGAGCTCAAGTGCATAAAAGGACGGTGTTCGCGCCCGCCCCTTCTCCGCATCGAACCGCGAATAACTAACGTGAACGCGACACCTCGCAGCGCCCGTCGCACTCTGAAGCAATACGCGCTCGCCGTGCGCACGGGCTTCATTCGTTTCAAGTTCGAGGGAGATTTTGCGACGCTGCTCATCGGAAAGCAGCGGATCCTCCGTCACCTTCGCAGGGAACATGCGTTCCGAAAGTCCGGGAACGAAAACAACATCGAACACAAGACCTCGCGCTCGTTCGATCGCTCCGACAAAAATATGGCCCGACGGCGCGCTCGCTGCGGAGCTCGGAAGCTCGCAGAGGCGCCTTCGAAGCACGGCAAGCACGTCGTCCATCGACGCGGGTCCGACATCGCACATGGGCGTTAGTTCCGCGAGCAGCGACACGACACGACTCGGATCGCGAAGTGTGCGCGCGGCAACAGCGCCCAGGCGATCGATCCATTCGCCCCAAGATGCTTCCTTCGGAAATTTTGCAAGCATCTGTAGGATTGGAAGTGCGTATGCACGTAGATGGCCGAGCTCCTCCACTTGCCGTCGCACACCCTCGGCTCGCTCGTTGTCCGAAACCGGCGCGTTCTCCAAAACCGGTGACGATTTCAGAAGACTCCGTTCGAGACCTGAAAGGCGTTGCTCCCAACGCTCCAAGCCGCCGATGACACTGGCATCGACCAGAAACCGTTCCCACTTCCACGGCGCGCGAAAAGCACCATCTCTGACGAGAGCGTCCTCACGTAGGGGCGAAACTTCATGGATCGAAAGCAGTTCGACATCGGGCACGACCCATCGATCAGACCCGGCGAGAGGCGGAGATGGATGACCTTGAGTGTCTGCATCAGGCAGCTGGGCGAGCGAGAGGTATTCTGCGAATCGCTTTGCGGACAGCCCTTCCCGTGCGCAAAAAAGCAGCGAGAGAAACGCACGGCCGCTTGCGTCGGGACGCGTCGCCCCATCGGCGAAGTGGGCCGGGATCCCCGCCCGACGAAATGCCTCACACAGGTGCGGCACATACGCCAGCGGCGACCGCAAGAGCACAGCCATGCGATCGAGCGCTACGCCCTTTTGCGCTTCCTGCAGCACGCGACGTGCGATCTCAATCGCTTCACGCCCCTCCCCCGGCGCCGAAAAAATCGACACATCGGCTTCCGTAGCCCGCCGCGAATCGCTTGAAAAGATCGCCTCTTGCCATGCCGCAAGTGACCCGTCGCCCACGATCTTTTCGCTTGCACACGGACCGCGAACAAAAAAACTTCGGGTGCGATCATCGGCCGATGGCATCGTGATGAGGCCCTCGGTTACATGCTCGGTGAGAGCAAGCCACAGCTCACATTCCACAGGAGATGAGATGCGGGTGTCGAGCAGCAGCAGACGCTGACAGACGCGTGCATCCTCTCGCTTGACCTCCCGCACGGCCTGAGTCGCCAACTCGAAGACCAATGCGCGATCCGCGAGGCCCAACGCGCGAAGCTCCCGATCCCACTCGTCGAGCAGGTGATTGAACGGCATCGGCGCGTCGCGAACATGCGCCATGCGCAGATCAAATAACGTCCGCGCAAGAGCGCCGGGAACCCCTGGCCGATCGGCCACCCTGCCAATCGCGTCGAGCGTGTTTGGCGAAACTCGATGGAGGCATCGCGCTGCGAGCGCCTCGAGAGCCATGCCGCTTGCAGCGACTCGCCCCGCGCGCACAAGGGCCGGAAGCGCCAACTTGCCGGCTAGCTGGCTCCACGACATTCGTTCGACCCCAAGGTGCGCTCCCGCTTGCGCATGCACCCATTGTCGAACGAGCTGATTCGGGGCATCGACCGACGCGCCCACGACCCACGTAGTAGCCCCGCGCTCTCCCCTGGAGAGCCAAAGCAACGCCTCGCGCTGGCGCACGGCCGCAGATGCTGACTCGACCCATCGCCACATCGCACTGGACGCTACCAAACTTGCAGGCTTTGGTAGCCTACGTTCGTGACCCAACTTGATTTCGCAGACATTCAAGCACGTGTAGACCGCTTGGAGCTTCCGTTCGGCCCGCTCGGCGTTGATCCCTACGGTATTTCAAAGCGACACCTCGCGCGCGGCTTTCGCGTACTAGGTGCATTCTACAAGCACTACTTTCGTACGCGCGTGAGAGGCATCGAGCGTATCCCACAGCGAGGCCGAGCGATGCTCGTTGGCAACCACTCAGGCGGTTTTGCCGTTGACGCAGGGATGGCCCTCGCCGCCGCCTTCTTCGAAATGGATCCACCGC
The DNA here is from genome assembly GCA_023248785.1 of Myxococcales bacterium. Classification (GTDB taxonomy): domain Bacteria; phylum Myxococcota_A; class Polyangia; order Polyangiales; family Polyangiaceae; genus JAHFDX01. Next base: position 3,563 of record JAHFDX010000236.1, on the reverse strand, counting down.
GCCTTGCGCAGGGCATGGCCGAAAAGTTCATTCATCGAACGCCTATCTTTGGGTCCTGGGCATGCCGCACAGGACAATTTACAGGCCTTCCTGAACACGCGGAGCGACTGCTCGAGGATGAACGCTTGCTCCTCGTATTTCCTGAGGGCTCACGAGGTACCGCAAAGCTCTACCGCGAGCGGCATTCGCTTGTGGATTTCGGAACGGGATTCGTTCGCCTCGCGTTGAAAACGAAGGCGCCCATCGTCCCGTTCGCGTTTGTCGGAGGCGGCGAAGCCGTGCCCACCATCGCAAACCTCTACGCGCTCGGAAAACTCCTCGGCGTTCCGTACATTCCGGTGACTCCGTACTTGCTTCCGATCCCACTGCCCGTGCAGGTTGGCCTCTATTTTGGCGCGCCGCTGCGTTTTTTGGGCACTGGCAACGAAGACGACGCACACATCGCGATGATGGTGGACGAAGTGAAGCAAGCAATCGGCCACCTGCTCGAGCAAGGAAGGACAGATCTCGCATGAAGGTATTGATCACCGGCATCGCGGGAGCACTTGGACAGGAAACGGCGCTCATGCTCCGCGATCACGGGCATGATGTCGTGGGGATGGACGTTCGAAAGTGGCCGTCTGCGGAGGGTGGAATCACGGTCCATCAGGTAGATCTTCGAAAGCGCGCTGCCGAAGATGTGTTTCGACGCGAAGCGCTCGACGCGGTCATTCACATGGCAACTGTGACTGCTTTTGCCGTGCGTGGTGAAGAGCGTTTTCGCATCAACTTGGGGGGCACGCGCGCCGTGTTTGAACACTCGCGCACGTACGGCGTGAAGCACGTCATCTTCGTCGGAAGGCACACGTTTTATGGTGCGGGACCTGACGCGCCCCTGTTTCACACCGAAGATGAACCGCCGATGGCGATGGCTACGTTTCCGGAACTCGCCGATCTTGTCGCCGCGGATCTGTTTGCGGCCACCGAGATTTGGCGGATCCCCGAGCTCACGACCACGGTACTTCGTGTGTGTTACACACTAGGTCCCCGAGGCCATGGAACGCTCGCGGCGTTCTTGCGCGGCCCTTACGTGCCGACACTCGCTGGATTCGATCCGCTCTTTCACTACCTGCACGAGAAAGATGTCGCGCTCGCACTTTTGCGGACACTTGAGAAGTGTCCGCGCGGCGTCTTCAACGTGGCGGGACCACCCCCGTTGCCCTTGTCCGTGATCATTCGTGAGACCGGGCGCAAGCGCGTGCGGGTCCCGGAGCCGCTCTTTCCGTTGCTTGTGGGGCGACTCGGACTGCCGCGCCTGCCTCGAGGCGCAACAGAGCACATCAAGTATCCAGTGGTCGTGGACGCGAGCGCGTTTCAACGAACCACTGGCTTTGCTTGCGCGTTTGATCAATCAGCCACGCTCTGCGCGTATCGCAAAGCGTTCCCGATTCAGAAGTGACCACCGATCGTCCAACCGAAACCGAAACCGTATGTCATGCTTTCGAAGCTCGATTGAAAATCCGGGCCGAGGCCAACGAAGAAGTGATCTGCCGGATGAAATAAAAACGGTGCGTACATTCGCATGAGCGCCTTGGCCGAGCCACCTCCACCCGGATTGACGTAAACAACGCCCATCGAAAACTGTGGCCACAGACTGAATTTTTCACCGAAACCTAGATTGTACCCAACGCGTGGGAGTAAACCCCAAACGATTGATTTGTTACCGTTGGCGATCCCAAGTTGAAAGGGCATCGCACCGCCGACCGATAAATTCTTGATGACAAAATAATCAACAGCCGGCGCCAGCGCAATCATCGTCCCCACGTCGAACACAGTGAAGCTACCCACGTTCGCTGCGCTTGCCCCAATCGTGCCAATGAGCGACGTATCCGTCCGAATCACGAAGGTGCCCTGCTCGCTCATCTTCTCGGGCGACGCTGCGGCTTGCCGCGCCGTAAGCATGCCCAAGACCGCGATTGCTGCAACAGTTGCTTTTTTCATAGCCCTCTCCATCCGATGGTTGGATCAAAGCTGCCCCCGGGCTCGCCTGCCGTCCGAGGCGTTGATGGCCCCTTTATACACAGATGGCGAGGCAACAGCCGAATAATCATAGAGTTTGCGCATCCCACACCAACGCACGGCGAAACGTCATACGCAGGGCGCCTTTACCCGTCGTGCGCCAGCGTTACCGCTTCTGATCTCGAAGCACGCGTTCGATGCTCCAGTCGAGCTGACTCATCATCACGAGCATCAAGCTCTCAAACTCGTCCGCCGAGATCTGCAGGCGCTGCATCAGCACCGCACGCGTGCCCTCGACCAGCGCTTCCTTGGTGCGTTGAATCCGTCTGGCGGCCGTGGCTCGATGGCATCCGAGCACGGGTCCCAATTGATCAATCGAAAGGCCGTCGATGAGGGACAAGCGCAAAACCGTTCGATCTTCGGGATCAAGCTGCGCGAACGCTTCTTCAAATGCGCGCTTGAACTCGGCTCCATAGCGAGCGCGCAAATGTGCCACATCCGGAGACAAATCGGCCACGGCAAGATCGGCGAGTGCATCATCCGATTCCGTGACTGCGATCCCCCGAACGCGAAGCACGCTCATCGCCGTTCGCAACGCGGTGACCCGAAGCCAGCCACCAAGTGGGCCGCGTCCCGAATACTGAAGGAGTTTTGGTGCGTTGTTTTCGTCCTCTACAAGCAACTTCTGCCGCACCATTTGCGAAGTGTCGCTCTCTTGGTCGCCTTTCCATCGAAGAGTGGACAGCGCAGCCAGCGCTGGCTTCATGAACTCGACCTCAAGTCGCAAAACGGCTTCGACGTCGCCCTGCGCCGCAGCAAATGCGAGAACGAGTTCGTCTATCCGAACCGTATCCAGCCGATGAACATCCACGCCCACGCTTGCCAGGTGAAAACCGAATTCTGCTTCGTTCAACGAGACCCCGGGCCACTGCGCACGAGCGGCACGCACGCTCGCCTCAAGGACACCCGCGAGTTTTGGTGTTGCGTCAAACACGGCGCGCGCTTCGTCATCAAGCGCGTCGCGGTAAGCTCCTGCCAGAATCGCCATCGCGTATCATTGTACCAATCATGTGCCCGGACGAGAACGAATGGATGGATCTCTTCGGCGGAACGCTCGCCCCGTTGCGACGCAGCGCCCTCCTCGTCCACCTCGATACATGTGTTGCATGCCGAGCTCTATTTGCTGCACTGGCCAAAGCCCCGCCGGCGCAATCGACGAGACCGGTGGAGGATCCATCGTCCGCTGCGCTTCAAATTGCGCAACGTTTCTTGGCGCCGGGGGTGGTGATTGGTGAAAAGTACACACTTAAGGCGGTCTTAGGTTCCGGAGCGACGAGTTACGTTTGGGGTGCGGTCGACCGCAACGGCGAGGAAGTCGCACTAAAGTTTTTGCGCACCGACTCACCTTTGGGCGCACGTCGTCTTCTGCGCGAAGCCGCTTGGATGAAACCAATTCACCATGCGAACTTGGTTCGAGTCATTGACGTACTCGACGAAGAGATGAACCCGATCCTCGTTATGGACTGGGTCCACGGAATCTCGCTGCAGGCAACCATGGTCACCAA
>JAHFDX010000235.1 GCA_023248785.1 Myxococcales bacterium | reverse complement strand
AGACGCGGCATCGTACTTTCTAGGATCGTTTCGAAAGGCGAACGACGGGACTTGGAGTGGGCGCGAATACTGGCTTCTCTACGCAACGCCTCATTGGCAGAGCAAGGGTGGCAAGGATTGCCGCGTTGTTTGGACTGTCACGGCGGCGGACGCAAAGCCGTCCTCGTGTACCGCGTGCGAAACGGCAATCGTGGTTAAGGCCACGCTTGATAGCGCCGAGACAACGTGCCCGTCCGACTTGTACAAGGGAGACGAAGCCTACGCGGTGACGTACGAAGTCGACGTAGCGCAAGATGGTTCTGCAAAGTTCTTCTTCTCAAAGAGTGGCAAGGTGCTCGGGTCCGGCTTCTGGGCCACCGATGCCATGGGGTACCTTACCGATCGGCAGTGCAAGTACTTCTGAAATGATCGAGTTCACTCCCGCGCGCACTCGATTTGAAATTGAAACCATCTCTCAGCTCGCGCATGAGATATGGAATGAGCACTACGTTCCATTTCTGGGCCAAGCGCAGATCGATTACATGCTCGAGCGCTTGCAGAGTGCCAATGCCATCGAGAAACAGATTGCGGACGGCTTCGAATACGCGCTTGTGAGGGTCGACTCGATAGCAGAGGGATATCTTGGCGTTCAGCGCGAACCTGAGAGGAGCAGGCTCTTTCTAAGCAAACTGTATGTTCGCAAGGGCGCGCGTGGACGAGGTCTTTCGAGGCGTATGCTCGAACACATCGAGCAACTCGCACGCGAAGCCGGCCTTCGGTCGATTTGGTTGACTGTCAACAAACAGAATCCCGCGATCGCGGTGTACGAGCACCTCGGATTCAAGAGAGTCGGCGAGGTGGTCGTGGATATCGGGTCGGGGTACGTGATGGATGACTTTTCGTACGAGAGGGCGGTCTGAGGTCAATTGCGATGCTTGACAATGATTAACTATAAGGTTAATCATTTCGCCAACAGGCAATCATTATGACCCCGCTCGACCTCGACTCAACCCTCGCAGCGCTCGCCGAACCCACGCGTAGGCGAGTCGTGGACTATTTGCGTCGCGGGCCACGTCGTGCGGGCGAACTTGCCGATCACTTTCGCGTAAGTGCGCCTGCGATGAGTCGGCACCTTCGGGTGCTTCGTAAGAGCGGGCTCGTGGAAGAACGCGGTCTCGACGAGGACGCACGCGTTCGCGTATACCGTTTGCGAGCCGAACCCTTTCACGAACTCGAAGTGTGGCTCGAACAAATCGCGTCGTTTTGGCAAACCCAACTCATAGCGTTCAAGGCGCACGCCGAGAAGCACGCTGCGAAGAGGGCGCGGCGCAAATGAGCGCGAGAAACGTCGGTGTCACCATCTCGATGGCCGTTGAGGTGGATCCCGCGACGGCCTTTGATGTGTTCACCGAAGATATTTCACTTTGGTGGAAGCCGCTGCCGCAACAACGCTTCCACCGCAAGCACACGGGTCGCATGCGCTTCGAACCAGGCGAAGGCGGCCGCTTGCTCGAAGAGTATGATGCGCCTGGGGTGCAACCGTGGATCGTGGGGAGGGTCAAAGTATGGCAGCCCGGCGAACGGTTGGTATTTGAATGGCGTGCGCCAAACTATGCGGAAGATGAAGCGACCGAGGTTGAGGTCGCGTTCGAGAGAATCGACGAAGGCACATGCGTCACGCTCGAGCATCGGGGATGGGATGCGCTTCGTTCAGATCATCCTGCGAAGCACGGCCTTCCCGATGATGCGCTGTGGCGAATGATCAGCTCGTTTTGGTCCGACTTGCTGCGCGCGGCCCGTCGTCATGCGGAAAAGAAACGAACGTCCAGCGCGTCGTAGTGTCGCGCAGTTGCCTATTGAATGTGTTCGTTGAAAGGAAACCATCATGCCTGCGAAGTTTGTTCCTGAAGGTCACACCACAGTTGTTCCCTACCTCACCGTGGAGGATGCGGCGAAGTGCCTCGAGTTCATCCAGAAGGGATTCAGCGCCGGCGCAAAGGAGATCGAGCGGCACACCGCGCCCGACGGTCGCGTTCAGCATGCGGAGGTGAAGTTGTTCGATTGCCTCCTCATGATTGGGCAGGCCACCGGAGAGGGGAAGGCCATGCCGGCGACGCTGTACGTATACGTCGAGGATGTCGACCTCACGTTCAAGAGTCTCATCGAAGCGGGCGCCGCAGTGATTCGAGAACCTCGCGATGAAGGCTACGGCCATCGCACCGGAGGCGTGCGCGATCCGCATGGCAACTGCTGGTGGCTGGCACATCCAGCGGGTGGATGAGGGAGAGCTCTGCCCGTGACCTCGGCCCCTGCGGCTCTCGACAAAAAAGGACTCACAGTCCATAATAGCCAAGCATGTGGTTTCAAAGGGATATCGAGCGGTCGATTCGTGAGAATCACGACCCAATTCAGATTTTCCGCGGACCTCGGCAGGTGGGCAAAAGCAGTCTGATCCTGCACCTGGATGAGGGGTTTCGCGAGGTCTCCCTCGACGACCCAGGGCTGCGTGAGCTGGCCGAACGCGACCCTGAGCTATTTCTGCGTCAGTTTGGGTCGGACAAGTTGTTCATCGACGAAGCGCAATACGCGCCGCGTTTGTTCCCGAGCCTCAAGCGGCGTGCAGACCTCTACAGCAGAGATGCATCGCGAGCGCCGGAGACCATCGTGCGGCTCACGGGATCGAATCAGCTTGTGATGGATCGACGAATCAAAGAAAGCCTTGCTGGGCGCGCAAGCTTCTTTGACATGAACACACTCAGCGTTGCGGAAATTGTAGCCACAAGGTCGATGCCGATTCAGGACATCCTGTTCACCGGCGGCTGGCCCGGGCTTCATGCCCATGGCCGAACCGATGTGAAGAAGTACCTCGACGACTACATCAACAGCTACGTCGAAAAAGACATCGTTCTTGGCGCGGGGATCCACAAGCAATTTGAGTTCTTAAAGTTCATTCGGTTGCTCGCAGGTCGTGTGGGGCAGCTGCTCGATCTGGCGAGCTTGGGTCGTGATGCCGGCGTGGATTCCAAGACCATCAAAGACTGGATCTCGATTCTCGAGCGAATGCAACTCATCGCGCTCGTGCAACCCTTTTCGACCAACCTTTCGTCCCGACTCGTGAAAGCGCCGAAGGTGTATTTCCTAGACACAGGTCTTGCGTGTCGACTGCAGGGATGGACCTCCGCGGACCAAATCATCACTTCGCCGCAGCAAGGTCCGCTGTTTGAGAATCTCGTGTACGCCGAGCTTCACAAGACGAACCAGAATCACCAGCTCGGTTGGCAAATCTGCCACTGGCGTTCTCGCGACGGAGAGGAAATCGATTTTCTCGTTGAGCTTAGCCGAACCAGCCGTGTCTTTATTGAAGCCAAAGTGAGCGCGCATCGTCCTTGGGATCCGCATCGGCTTCGCGAGGTTACGCGTGTGTTCGGATCGAAGGCGCCACCGCTCCTCTGTTGCCATCAAGAGGGCGACCGGGTCTTCAATCAGAACGTACCGATCGCCCATCTGCAGCAGCTGATGCTGGAAGCCGGCGCGAATCCGAAGCGACTTCGGGCGTGACGTGATGTTGCACGAAGCTTCGATTTGAGAACCGCGCGACGTCCGGCGAAGCTGGACGCGCCCGGCATCCCGAAAATGCACCCGCTTGTAACCGGTCCTCCTTGACAATCTGGCATTGCATGCCATTACGTCGCCGGGCGGCAGGCACATGATGGGAGAAAATCATGAGACCTGCAGCTAGGTTGTTTGGAAGTTTAGTTTTGCTTACCGTGGGCATCGCCGCATGTAGCGGCGGCACTACCACCGAGCCTTCATCAACGAATCCTGGTACAGGATCAGGTACGGGGTCTGGATCAGGTTCGGGTACCGGCGGGGGTGGCACGACCACTTCGTCCTCGTCGTGCTGCCTTAACGGGTCGTATTACGAGTGTTCCTCGTCTGCCGACGCGCAAAAGTGCTTCGACGACTTTGCGCCTGGGAACTGCAGGGCAAACAGCTCGAAGAACTCGACGTGCAGCAGCGGCGGCGGAAGCAGCGGAGGCGGCGGAAGCGGCGGAGGGAGCTCGAAGAAGGCGACCGGCAAGGCCTGCAACAAGAATGATGAATGTTCCGGCGAACTTTGCATCGTCAATTCGGACAATGCACCGGGCTACTGTTCAGAGCCGTGCACCAATTTTTCGACGTGCCCGAGTTTTTGGGGATGCGATGCGGTCCTGTCGAATTACCCGGGCAAGGTTTGCCACCAGAAGTGACCGGGCATTGAGCCACGCGGGGATTTGGATCCCGCGCGAGGCGAGCTTCCCCAGGCAGCACTTCTTCTACTTCTTGCCGCCCGGCGCAAAGGCGGGGATCGCTGCGACCGGGCTTCTTTCCACTACCTCTGGCAGACTGGGTGCTCCGCGCGCCCTTGCGCGAACGGCCCAATCGTCGTGGAGCGCATGAATGTGCTCGCGGAAATCATCGGGCAGCGTACCGCCCCGCCTTTCAAAGGCGAGGGCCCGATCCGCGCGTCCCATGATGCCCGGGGACCGTCATGGTCGGGCTCGAAGTACTCAATGGCGCACTCGAAGATCGGCAGTGCGCGCTTGTCTCCATCGTCGGCGAAGCAGACGGCATCCATGCCCTCCGCCCCGCACTCCGGAAGGCGGACGATCATTTTGAATATTGGCCAACGAGCGCTTACCCGATTGTGACGGGTAGACCTGCTGCTGTCGACTGCGTGGTACGCACGATCGTCCATCTGCAGCGGCTGTTGCTGGAAGCCGGCGCGAATCCGAAGCGACTTGGGGCGTGAAGGGATCTTGCACGATGTCTCGATTCGAGAAGCGCGCGAGGTCTGGTTGAGGTGGACTGTGCCCGGCATCCCGAAAATGCAACCGCTTGTAACCCCGGGTCGCCTTGACAATCTGACCTCGTGTGCCACTACATCTCCGGCCGAAAGGCACTTATAAGAGGGGGAAATTATGAAGTATGTAGTCCGTTTGTTTGGAAGTTTGGCTTTGCTTACCGTGGGCATTGCTGCATGCAGCGGCGGTACGACCACCGAGCCTTCACCAACGAATCCTGGTACGGGATCAGGTGGCGGTTCTGGATCAGGTTCGGGTACCGGCGGGGGTGGCACGAGCACTTCGTCCTCGTCGTGCTGCCTTAACGGGTCGTATTACGAGTGTTCCTCGTCCGCCGAGGCGCAAACGTGCCTCGACGACTTTGCACCTGGGAGCTGCAAGGCAAACAGCTCGAAGAACTCGACGTGCAGCAGTGCTGGCGGCGGAGGCGGCGGAGGCGGCGGAGGCGGCGGAGGCGGAAGCAGCGGCGTGAAAGTGGGCGGCGACTGCGACGCAACGACAAACAAGTGCGTGAGCGGCTTGCTCTGCGTGTACAGGGGCGGCGCTACCATCGGAGTTTGCACACACTCGTGCGCGAACATTAACGATTGCAAGGATTTCCCCGGATGGCCAACGGGCAAATGCGATCTCATCAACGGCGGAAGCATGAAGTATTGCGTCCCGAAGTGACTCGCCGACTGCGCCCACCTGGTTTGGACCACGCGCAATCGCAAACCGCCTCAGCGCGCCTTTCCGTCGACGAAGTATTCATCCAAAAAGGCCTCAGATCCATCGGGCGGGGCCGCGCAACGCTTGGGCTTGCGCGGTCACGTCAGCCTACCGCCTCGCATATTTGCTTATGGAATTGTGCCGCGCAAAACGTTCCACGAAGCACGCCCCACACTCGGTGATACGTTGATGCATAATAAGAGGTGGGGAATGCGACAGCGATACTGGCAGCGCCTGCGGTGGCAACGTTGGCAAGTGGCAACGCTTGGAGCGATTGGAGCCAACGGAATTTTCTGCATACTGACGGCGATGGCCGCACCTACGCCGCCCGCGCCGCCTGCAAACAAGGGCTTGCGCGATCTCGATCCTAAAACGGGACTTCCAAAAACGTGGGATTCGCGCGTGGGTCGCATGGGGCCGCCAACCAACTCGTTTCCGAAGGCGCCTCGAACCTGTCAGACGTTCGAGAAGGCGGCGTGTGCCGATCCCGGGTTCATTGCCAAGTGTCCAAATGCGGCAACCGCGTGCAAGTCGTTTCAAGAGTTTGACGCGTGTGCCAAGAACCCTCCCGCGTCCGGTACGTGTGGCGACGCGTTTGCCGACACGCACAAGAAGGATGTCGACGGAGTTCAGAAGATAAAGCGCGTCATCCCGTCGCGTCGATCGCTTGGAACGGAGACAAAACAAGTTGCATTTGTGAAGGGCAGTTCGGCGAACGTGACCGTCAAAGGGATGGACCACGCCTTTGCAACCCGCCTGGCACATCCGGCCGTGTCGTCTCCTGCGAAAT
>JAHFDX010000234.1 GCA_023248785.1 Myxococcales bacterium | reverse complement strand
TTTGGCGATCGCACGTTTCTCCCGCGTACGGTTTGCGCTCGATCGCTAAGCCCCAAGAGCGACTATCGCCACAGCCCGGCGGACAACCCCCACGCAAGATAGTCGCGGGATGAATCGACAAAGGCGCCAATGCGCCACCAGGTATCGTCTGGAAACAAGTTAAACACTGTCCAATGAAGGACACGTGCATCGAACCCAAAGGTGCCATGCACACGCGCGCTCGTGGTTCGAAAGCGCGAAGGTTCGGCGTAGGAACCCCCGCGTAATTGTAACAACGAAGGTATAATTTCCGTCTCAATTCCGACGCGCGGACTTAGAGTGACATGTTCGCCGGAGCGATCGACTTCCTGTGCGAGAAACGATTCAAAACCCACCGCGTTTCTCACATCGCCCACGACAAGCAGCGACGCTGCGACAAGGAGTTTTCCGCGTGGAATGGCTTCATGGCGACGCGCGAGAATTCGACGCGCAACCACGGTGTCCGATTCTCGCTGACCCCCCACGATGCGGCGCTCCGCTTCGATCTGCGCAAGGGGCACCATTTTTGTGTGCACCCAACTCAGGTTCAACGGACGCGGACCCAGTTGGAACGCGAAGCCCGCCTCGATCTCCCAAGGTAGCTCGATCTTCGAAGGCAAATACACGCCTCGCCCGCTGAGCGTTGCTGTCGTTTCCGCGCCGCCCAAAGGCTGACCGATCACTGGCGTGCGCGCCGTGAGTCCAAGCCGAAACGATCGATCACGCGGCTGATAGAGCGCTCCAACCTCAAGACCAAAGCCCACGTTTGCGAACAAATTTCGGCCGAAAAATGGCTCATCAAACAATAGGCCCACCGCACGAACAGCTGTGCCTACGACCACTTGATCGCGCGCGAAGGAGCACGCTGTACCGAGATGCGCCTTTGCAAGCTGCATCACCGCAGCTCGTTCCTCCTGGCCTTGCGCACCAAACAAACCGATTTCGTAACGCTGCAGGTCCACATTGATGCCAAGTCCACACTGCTTGTATTGGAGCGCCGCACCGCCGGTGAGAAAGACAAAATTGTTGTAGGCAAATCCCCTTCGACCATTGTTGTCGAAATCGTTATCGCGAACACTTACTGCGAACGTAGCGCCACCGGTAAGGCCGTAGTCGGCGTCGTCCGTGGAGTAGGGCATTCGCACAGCAAGCGCTGCGGGGTTGAAGACGAAGCCCTCGATGCCATCCGCCAAACTTACGTGCGTACCGGCTAGCGCCGTTTGGCGACTCGTGGCGAGGATGGGGCCTTGGGTCAGGTCGATTCGATAGTCCGAATTTTGGATGCTGGACCCATTTGGACCAAGCTCAGCGCGGGCGAGGGTGCTCTCCGCTAGCAGTGCAAGAAGAAGAGCTGCGATCCAAATGCGGCGTGCCATCGCTTAGCGCGAGTCAGATCGTTCTTACGAAGTGTGCTTTTCAACCAGCTTGCCGAGGCGAGGAATCGCCGCCTCGACATTCTTCTTGGCTGTGCTTCGAAGTTTTTCGTAGGTGCCTTTCACCGCACCGCTCTTGGACCTCTGAGCTTTCGAGTCTGTGATCGCCAAAAGTGCATCGGCCACGCGGCTCGAATTCGCCTGAAAGTACGTGCTAAGCGCCTGCCCCTTCGACTTGGCCTCGTCGAAAAACGGGGTGAGCGCCGACGCGAAGTCTGGAAGGAGATCGCTCACCACATGCTTCACAAAGCCGGGTTTGATTCCCTTCACAACGCCATATCCCGCCTTGATCGCAAGCCCGGAAATACCGCCCTTGTCGCCGACCTCGGCATCAATCAACTCGACGCATTCGTCCACGATGACGGTTTTCTTCGACGGGTCGGCCAGCACTTCGGTCAGGTTGGGCATGGGTTTCCTCGCTAGTTTTGACGACGGTACCACGCCGTGAGAGAGCGGCTGCTAAAATGCCACTCCAAGCGTGCTCCCCACGCGAGGCCGTAGGCCGCTGCCGAAGATGAAGTTGAGCCAGGTGCGATCGGTGGCCTCAAACGGTGGGCTCCCCGGGTAGTGTTCGTCGTTGTCAATAGAGCGATATTCGGCACCAAATCCGGCTGCCAAAACAAACGGGCCAAATAGCCACTGCCATCCAAGTTCGGCCATCGCGGTAAAGCGTGAATGGCGTGAGTCGGAAACCACCGGACACGAGGCGACGTCGCACGTATCCGCGTAGTCGCGGTAGCGATACTGGCCATAGCCAGCGCCTCCTCCAAAAAAAGGCCCCTCCATCCCGGTGGCGCGCACAAAGTAGCGATACCCGGCTTCAAGACCGAACCCGTCGAACAGATCGCTTGTCCCAAGAGACGCGTAGTAGAGGTGCGGCGTGACGAACACCGCGTGGTGTTCGGCCAGCAGGTACGAAATTCCCACGGCGTATCGCCCAAGCGCGGCATCGAGTGGCTTGAATTCGATGGCAAACGATCGCGCCCTGTCCACGTCCGTAGGAAACGTCGCCACAAAGGGCTTTTGGGGAACATCGCTGCGCTTTGCCACCTCCGCAAAGCCGTCGCCGCCCGCAAGGGCGAGTGAAAGCGCCATCCACATACGCCTTCCAGGGTAGCAGGCAGCCTCGAAACGGCCCAACGAGACGGCAGATCGCTGCCATGGTATTCGGGCGAGGCATGATAGCCCGCTATACGCCTGCCGTATTTGCAGAGCTTTGGTCTGAACGGCGCAAGTATGAAACGTGGCTTTTGGTTGAACTTGCCGCGTGCGAAGCCATGGAGCAGGCGAAGCTCGTCCCCTCCGGAACGGCAAGCAGTCTGCGGGCGAAAAACGTCGCGCTCGACGTCGAACGGATTTCAGCCATTGAGCGAACCACCAAACACGATGTGATTGCATTTCTCACGCATGTGGAGGAACTGGCCGGTCCACCGGCCCGATGGCTTCATCGAGGCATGACGTCGAGCGATGTGCTCGACACGTCGTTCGCGTTGTTGCTCGCGCACGCAACCGATCTCTTGCTTGAACGGGGCACGGGGCTGCTCGGCGCCCTTGCGAAAAGGGCACGCGAAACGGCCAAAATCCCGATGATTGGGCGTAGTCACGGGATTTTTGCAGAGCCTGTTACATTTGGCCTCGCCCTCGCAAGCCACTACGCCGAAATAAATCGCGGCATCGTGAACCTGAAGAACGCGCGCACGACGATTGCTGTTGGGAAGATTGCGGGTGCGGTGGGAACCTACGCGCATCTTTCGCCTGAGATCGAGGCGAACACCCTTGGCCTCCTTGGCCTCGCCCCCGAAACCGTGAGCACGCAGATCGTTGCACGTGATCGCCACGCAACATGGTTCTCGGCACTCGCGCTCGTCGCTGCGGGTATCGAAAGGCTCGCCACCAACGTTCGTCACTGGCAACGATCGGAAGTGCGAGAAGCCGAAGAGGCCTTCACCGTCGGGCAAAAAGGCTCGAGCGCGATGCCCCACAAGCGCAATCCTGTGCTGAGTGAAAATCTGTGTGGCCTTGCACGGGTGGTGCGCGCAGCCGTTACGCCAGCTCTCGAGAACGTAGCCCTTTGGCACGAACGCGACATCTCGCACTCGTCTGTCGAACGGATGCTCGCTCCTGATGTAAGCGCAACGCTGGGGTTCATGCTCGAGCGTGCGACATCGCTCATCGAGGCGCTCGTTGTGTATCCAGATGGGCTACAAAAAAACTTGGACTCGGCGGCTGAGCTCTACTGCTCTGAAGGCATCATGCTTGCTCTTGTCGAAACAGGAATGCCTCGGCAAGAGGCGTACGTGCTTGTGCAGCGGAACGCAATGCGCACATGGCGAGGTGAAGGGTCATTTCAAGAGTTCATTGTGGCTGACGTTGATATTGCCTCACGCGTCGATAGCGCCGCGCTCCGATCGCTGTTCAATATCGACCACATGCTTCGGCATGTTCCCTCGATTGTGGAGCGGGCGCTCACGTTCTAGCACCGCGAGTCCATGGAAACGAGACACTAGCCGCCGCCACACAATGCGCCCGAGCAGGCCAAAAATCACCGCCACGTGATGCGCCCTAAGCCCACTCGCTTCCCCCGCATACACAGGCCGCACCGGCCGCTCTGCGATCCGAAGACCATGTGCACTTGCCATGCCCAAGAGATCGTTCGGGTACCCATAACGCGGCCAGAGCTTGTGCAGTGGGAGCTTTACGATCGCCTCGCGCGCAATAGCCGTATAGCCACATTGCGAGTCGTGCACGGTCTTTCCGACTGCAAGCGACGTCAACCATGACAGAACATGTCCCGCGGCCCATCGTGGAAACGGCATGATGGACGTGACGCCGGGCCATACGAACCGATTGCCTTTCACGTAATCCGCATCGCCCGCCGCAATAGGACGCACGAGCGAGGGCATGTCGTCGGGATGCATTTGCGCATCGCCCGCCATGACAATAACCGCCGCGCGAGGGTTTAGTTCAACCGAGGCAGCAAATTTGTATCCATTCGTGATCGCTTTTCCGACACCGTGATTTTCGGCGTTTCGAAGCACAGTGACACGTGGGTCCGAAGCGCAATGCGCAACCTCACGGGTTCCATCGGTGCTTGCATCATCGACGAGGATGACATGGTCGACAAAGGTCGGCATCGTGCGAAGCACCTGTTCGATCCGAAGCGACTCGTTGAACGCCGGAACCACCACGAGCACTGGAATATCGAACAGCATCGGCATTGGAAGGCTAGCCCGACCTAACCTCATCGTCATCGCTCTCAAGGCGGAGTAACGTCGCGTTCATGGTCGCAACGCCTACGCGACGAACCTTTGCGCTCCTTGGAGCCGGTCTGTTCGCATTCGTGTTGTGGCGCCTACTTCGAACACCCTTTCCCGAAGACACGACGCCAGAAGGCGCATATCTCCGCATCGGTTTGTCGCTAGCAAGAGACGATCTCAAGGGCTGCTTTCCCTACCTCGAACGCGACGCGCAGTGGGCTTCGTACACCATTCGCGATGCACGAAGAGACGCGTCTCTGCTCATCGCCGAATACTACCCTGATACCGAACGCACGTCGTTGCTTGCCGAGTACAAACCGTTTGGCGACTTGGCTGACGGGTCCGATGTATTTGCAAAGGTTGCGCGCACACGTGGATGGGCAGAACGCTTGCGCAAGGACCTGTCGGGAGTTCAACGGACCGAGATCGATGGCGAGCGCGCAACTGTCGTCACCACGCGCGGTACACGGTATCCCTTTCGACGGCGCGAAAATGGGATTTGGGGTCTCACAATTTTCACAGCCGAACTCATCGCGGAAAGCGAGCGGGCCGCACGCGATCTCGAACTCGTCAAGCGGGCAGCGTCGGATTATGCGCGCAGTCCAAAGTGAGTGATTCGTAACTTCGATCGCTGCCTTTTCCGTTCTCCACTGGAAGATCGCACCGCGACCACCCTTTCGTTACGAGCGAGCCAAAGGCATCTCGTTTTCCTTCGAACCCGGCAGGCATGTCGAAGACAACGGTGTATCCCGCTTCGCGTAAGAGAAGAGCCGCTCTGCCTGAACGACCGCCCGATTTGCACCCAACAACAATGGGCAACCGTTTCGAAAAATGGCGTTCAACAACGCCTATAAACACCGGGTTATCTTCAAACCCGCCTTCACATGCGAACGCAATTGGCACGTTGTAGGCCAACGGGACGTGACCCGCCTGAAACTCCGGCTGCGAACGCACGTCGATGAATATGGTTCCTTCGTTCGCCAAAAGGACCTGCGCCTCGTGAGGCGTCACTTCATCCACGCCCACCTCCCGCGCAAACATGTTGCCTGGTAAGCGCCTTTTTCGCGATAAATTGTAACTCTTTTAGATCACTTTTCAGCAGCGGCGAAAGGCGTTGCTGAAGATCCGGAGGTCCAAGAAGCGCAAGCGCAAGCACAGCTGCCGCGCCCAACGCGCGATCGGCTTCCGTAACAGCAGACGGAAACTCCTGTACCAATTCGGACAGCCAATCGATTGCGCCTTCTGCGCACACGGACCCCAACGCGAGGGTCGCAGCAACGCGGACGTCGAGTGCCTCGTTTTTCGATCGCGCAATCGCGGCAAGCGGTTCCTTCGCTTCTGGCGCACGACGACGCGAAAGAGCGTCGATGGTCGCAAGCCTTACGCGTTGGATGGGATCGTGCAACGTCATCGTAAGGAGCTTGGCCGACGGTGGATCGCGCAATGTCGACAGGGCGTTGGCGGTTGCCTCCCGCACGAATGCCCACTCATCTTTTAGGGCGCGATCGGCCTCTGCATAGGCCAGCGTTTCACCGAGCGCTTCGATAGCCGCAAGCCGTACGCGGGGATGAACCGACCCAAGGCCTACCTGCAGGACCGGTAAAGACTCCTTCGAACCT
>JAHFDX010000233.1 GCA_023248785.1 Myxococcales bacterium | reverse complement strand
GCACTTGCGCAATGAGCCCGCGGGCGCGGTGATGGATGTGCTCCTCGAGGGGACAGAATACGTCGCGGATCGTAAGGGCACGCTGATTACCGTGCGCACGGGCAAAGATGGGCTCAAGGCACCAAGCGACTCGAAAACGAAAGAGCGCGCGACCGATAAGAGGGCATCCGGCGACCTTCGCGACGTGCGCATCACCGGCGGATCCGGCATCATCGAAAAAGGGGAAACGGTGGGCGACGTACGCGTCACTGGCGGATCGATCGACGTGTACGGCACCGTCGACGGAGATCTGCGCGTAACCGGCGGGGCGGTCACGTTACGGAAAGGCTCCGTTGTTAAAGGCGAAATCAAGATTGTTGGCGGTGTGGTTGGTGCAGAGGAAGGTGCCACACTTAATCGCGACAACGTCAAGGTGGTGGGTGGTGCGTTCCTGCGTAACGATGGCGAAAAGAAATCCGATGCGAACATTCACATCAAGGGCCCCGGCGGCGGATTTTTTGGATGGTGGACCAACCTCTCCATCTGGTTCCTTCTCGGCGTCATGGTGATTGCACTCGGCGGAGAACGCGCCGACAGCATGCGCATGGAACTCGCCACGCGCCCCATGCGAAATCTGGCGCTCGGAGCGATCGGACTTCCCGCATTCGGACTATTTTTGGTGATTCTATGCATCACGGTGATCGGCATCCCGTTCGCCGTGATCTTCGCATTGCTAGGCGGCATGGCGCTTCTCGCAGCAATGACGATGGTCATGCGCCTAGGCGGCGAACTCTTGCTGCGCCACCGCACCACGAATCCGTACGTGCATCTCGGGTTAGGCACTCTGCTCTACGGTGTCATTGAGCTGATCCCATTTATAGGGGCAACGGTTACAATTGCGCTCATCCTTGCCTCAGTCGGTGTGCTTGTCGCTACGCGCGTCGGGGGCCTCTTGCGGAGGCGCAGAATCGCGACTCATCCATATCGCGAAGCCGCGGAGATCTGACGGCGCAAAGGTGCGACACTCTCGGACTCTACCGCAGCGAAGTGTCGCACCCGGCTCCCAGTTCATCCATCGTGTGTCACGCTTTCGGATGCGCATTCGCCATCTTATGGCAGTCGCCCTTTGCCTCGCAGGATGCTCCAGCCAAAGCGGTACATCGAGCGCTCCAAGCGTCGATCCCCGCGTATGTCCGGATTTACCTTCGTGCAGTAACCCAGATGGCGGAACGGCGGGTGGCGCGCCAGACAGCGTTGGGACTGCGTGTCCCACCTCAATTCTCACACGCATGCCTGTGCCGGCTGAGTACGTTGCGCACATGGGGCAACTCGGAAGTCTTGTGCCTCCGGATCACACGTTTCCAACGCCTCACTTTTATTTTTACACAAAGAATCCTTACGACACCTCCGACATCGAAGCGCCGGTTTATTCACCCGCCGACCTGCGTCTTACAAGCGTTAGCCTGCGTCACTACGACGCGCTACGCGGCGGGACGCCGAACTACACCGACTACCAGCTGACGTTCAGCGTATGTGCTGATGTCGACATCTACTTTATCCACGTTCGATCGATCACGTTCAAACCGATTGTCGACCTCATCGAGGCGCAAAAATCGCGATGCAGGTGGAATCAGGATGGCGGAACCAACACGGGCGGCGGGAGCAACGAGCAATCGTGCAACCTCGAGGTCCCGCGCGATTCGGTCATCACAATGGCAGCCGGCGATCCGTTGGGCACAACCGGCGACAAGCAAGGCGTCGGCGGGCTCGACATGGGGATGCGCGACTATCGAGTTAACAACGGCCGCGATTTCATTAACGTACAGCACCACTGCCCCGGCACCGGCAATGAACACAACGTGT
This sequence comes from Myxococcales bacterium, assembly GCA_023248785.1. Classification (GTDB taxonomy): domain Bacteria; phylum Myxococcota_A; class Polyangia; order Polyangiales; family Polyangiaceae; genus JAHFDX01. The sequence continues at coordinate 4,515 of JAHFDX010000233.1, read as the reverse complement.
ACGCGCGTTGCAGCGCCGTGTGTCCTCTCGACTATGTAAGCTCCACCGAGCGCGCCAAGTACATTGACCTCTTCTCCGACGGCATGGGTCGCGCTGCCACAACCGAGCCCAAGTGCGGCACGGTGCATTGGGACATCCCAAAGACTGCGCAGGGATACTGGTTCACGACGAACCCGGCATACGCAAATCGACACGAGGAGTTTGATCTCTTCATGGCAAAAAGCCCCCTCGACGCATCCATTGAGGTCTTCTCGATGGGCCGTTCAGTACCAAATCTGGAAGGTCGAATTTACGCGTTTACTCCCAAAACAAGCGGCCTCACGAATCGACGCTTCGCCGAAATCACGGACGCACAAACGTACTGTTACGATGGGCTCAACAATGGCGACCCGCAAAGAGCGCCGCCCTCCTCCTTCGTGCTCGTCGTGCAGCTCGTGAACGACACCACGTTGAAGGTCGAGATGCAGTCGCGAAGTACCTGCGGCAATGGCGCGTTTTCGTTCACGGGCAACGAAGGCAGCTTCACACGATGAGGCACACGATGAAGGCTTGCGTCAGCCGTGGATCTGCTGCGCGAGGTAGTGCGACTCGCCCACTTGCCTGATCAATTCGAGTTGCGATTCAAGCCAATCCACGTGCTCCTCTTCCGAAGTGAGGATCTTGGTGAGCAGCGCTTCGCTGCCATTGTCACCTGCATCGCGCGCGAGCTGAATGCCCCGGTTGAGAAGGGGTATCGCCGTCAACTCGAGCGAATAATCGTTCTTCAACAATTCGGGCACCGTTTGCCCGATGTTCACTTTGCCGAGGCGCTGCACGTTAGGTAACCCTTCGAGATACAAAACGCGCTCGATGAGCACGTCGGCGTGTTTCATCTCATCGATCGACTCTTTGCGAATCGTGTCTGCTAGACGCTTGTAACCCCAATTCGCGCACATACGCGCGTGCAAGAAGTACTGGTTGATGGCCGTGAGCTCACCCGTCAACACTTCGTTCAGCAGGTCGATGATACGTGCGTCGCCCTTCATACCTCTAAGGTGAGCATTCACCCCGGCAACAGGCAACTCAAAACACAGATTTTATTGTTAATTCAAAGACTTGCACACAATTGTGAAAATCATTATCGCTGCGGCGTAGGTGGTGCGGGCGCGTCTGGCGGTGGGGTGGATTCGTCTCCATTTACGCGAAAGGGCTCGAACGCCACCCGCAGCGCGTGACCACCCGAAGCAAGTTGCACGGTTTCCCAACGAGGCTTCGCAGGAGCACGCAAGTCGAGAACGAAGTGCACATCCTTCTTCACCTGAACCAACCGAGCCGACGCAACGGGCGTTGCGAAGAACGTCGTCACGAGCGCGTGATGGTTGTTCCACGTGCGAACGCGGGCATTCTTTACGACGTATACCAAGCGATCATCGGTCGGCTGCTCAACCACATCCGGCTTCTTCGACATGACAACGAAAAACGTGGAGCCCTTGTCGCGTCCCCCTTCGAATCCAGGCTGGTACACATCGACGCCATCCCATGGTTCCTTCTTTTTCGGTCCTGCAACGAAGCGCCGCCTGTCGGTGCCGACTTTGCGTGGAGCGCCCCATCCGTACCCGGTGGCTGCGCGAGGGGGGTTCCTCGCGTCGCCGGGATCAGGCGGAGCTGGAGGGGCGCTCACAGGCGATTTCGCAAGTGGTGACGGTGCTGTGGGACGCGCGCTCGTGGGTGGGGTCGCGGCTCTCTGTGGTTGCGCCCATGCGGGGGGCACAACCGCTACAGCACATGTGAGGCCGACCAAAATGGTAAAACGCATACGCTCAGAATAGCGAGAATGGCGTCCGAATCGAAAAAGTGCGCGTTCGCTTGTGATCGGGGTCGTTTCCACCTAGAGCATCGGCGTTCCCAATGCCTTCGCTGTCGTACCGCGAATACCCTCCCTGCCTCGAGCTTCGAGCCTACATTCGTTGCTTTTGGGAGCTCGATGCGGACGAGCCTACCGGCGAGCCACAGGTCATTGTCCCCGACGGATGCGCCGAGCTCGTCCTCCACTTTGGCGACCGGTTCGAACGAAAAATCGGTCCAAACAAGACCAAGACTCGACCGCCTGCCATCATCATGGGCGAAATTCGTCGTGCGGTAACGACGTGCCCGGGTGGTCGCATTGAGCTTCTGGGCGTTCGATTCCAGCCAGCGGGACTAAAACCATTTATCGATATTCCAATCGGCGACATGGTGGATCGCGTGGAGGAGTCCGCCTGCGTAGTCGCAAAAGAGATGCGCGAGACGATCGAACGCGTACGAAGTGCAGCTCCGACCGATCGGCGTCTGTTATTGGAGCAGGGTTTGCTCGCGCACGTGAAGCGGCAAACGCGCATCGACAACTCTCTCGCTCAGCGCGTGACCAAGACGCTCATCGCGTACGAAGGCTGCATTCGCATCGATGCACTTGAAGAACGATTCGGTGTCACGCGTCGGCATCTCGAACGATCGTTTGTGCGAACCGTGGGCATATCGCCAAAATCGCTCGCTCAAGTGCTTCGATTTCGCCGTGCACTTCGCTCGATCGCGTCAGCAGATCCCAATTGGACGGACGTTGCACTTTCGTGTGGCTACTTCGATCAATCGCACTTGATTCGAGATTTTCGCAAGTTCACAGGCCTTACGCCGAGCGCGTATTTGCGCGCGGATCATCCACTAACGACCTTGTTTCATGGCGTACCCGTTTGAAGATTGCATCTGGAAACGAAGGTCGCATTTTTCCAATACGCCACCTGGTGGCCAGCGCATGGTGGCTGCCATGAAGTTCATGTACGCACTCACGCTCACCGGATGCGCTGCTCAAACAGTCACATCGCCCACTCGTACACCCGGAGCGAGTGACTCGAATGACAACACCGTTTCCATCGCGGCGGGACGCTTTGTCATGGGCTCGACTGAAACGGAAGTTGGTCACGATGCGGACGAAGGTCCTACACAGAAAATGGCTGTGGCCGCATTTCGCATCGATCGGACGCCCGTCACAGTCGGCGATTTTGAAGGCCGCCTTCAAGGCATACTCACGCGCGACGCGCTTGCGAAGTGGTACTCCGAAGCCGAAACGCCCGCCGCGTGGCTCGGCAAGTGCAACGTTGGTTCACACCGCAAAGATCATCCAGTCAACTGTGTGAACTGGCGTGCTGCTCGCGCCTATTGCCAACTGCTCGGTGCGGATCTTCCGACGGAAGCGGAGTGGGAATACGCCGCGCGCGCGGGATCAAACTCAACGTACTGGTGGGGCAATAACTACGAACCACACCACACCGTCGACTCGGTTGAGTGCAAGCAACGCGGCTGTCGCGCAAGTACGTCATCCGTCGTCACAAGCGGCGCCCGATGCAACGCGTGGGGCATTTGTGACATCACAGGTAATGTTTGGCAGTGGACGCTTACGGACTACCGCAAGCACCTCGACGAATCTGTAGCGCTCGTTTCCACCAAAGCACCTGCCAAGCCGGTACATCGCGGCGGAGCATGGCTCGACAAAGTCGCCACGCTGTTTCGCAGCGCACAACGCGGACTCAACTACCCCGACCACGGCCTTACGGGGGTCGGGGTTCGTTGTGTTCGTCGGTGATTCCGCGGTTCGTTGAACGGGCTCAGTACTGCATCATCGGACCGTGCGTGTTTTTCGCGCGAACGATCCCGCCTTTGCCCTTTTCGCCATCGATGAGCTTCGCGATGTTATCGAGGTTCAAGTTGACCCCGAGGTACACGCGATTGTCTTGCGTTTGATCGTAGATCCAGTTTTGAGGCCCGGCGAGCTTCCCGTCGGCGCGCAAGATGTTGCGGCCCATGAAGTAGCCAACTTCCGCCGAAAACCATTCGTTGGCGTTGTAGTCGAGCCACGCGCTGAAGTACGTCGACTGGCGGAACGAGGTACGATCCTCGATGCGTGACACGCCTTCGAGATCCTTGAAGGTGTACGCCCACTGGTTGGTGAGCATGAAGAACACGGCCGGACTCCACTTGCCCCATTCCTGGGCCGCAAGAAAGATGAACCCGAGCGAGTCGGACACGTTCGCCGTTCCACTCACCTGCTCCGTGCAGCCCGAGCCGCCGAAGCACTGCGGCGCGTACTTCGGTGGATCGTTCAAACCGGCCGTTGTGTAGTGATAAAATGGATGGCTGTAGGCCGCCGTTAGGATCGTCGACAGCTCACCACCGAGCACGTGCTCAAAGCTACGAACCGCCTGCAAGCCGAGGCCGGGCGCGAAGTACATCGAACGCGCTTGCGACTCAGGTGACGTCGGGAGGGTGACCTGGGCGAACGGGTTCAGCCCGATGCCAGCAACCTTCGGGATCTTGCGGTAAAAAAGCTGAACCGTGCTGTCGCTGAAGCGCGGCTCGTTCCTGGTGGTTGTCGTGTCGCTGTTCGTGAACTCATAGCTGAAGATCAAACGACCGCGCAGCTGCCACGTGTCGTTAATAGCGAAACGCGGCATCAACCAGATGGAGGCGTCGATGGTCGTATTTTGATACGGCTGAAGGGCCGGA
>JAHFDX010000232.1 GCA_023248785.1 Myxococcales bacterium | reverse complement strand
TCGATGTTGAACACGCTGGAGCCACGATCGGGAGCGCGAGTCACGGCAGCGGTTTCGACGTCATTGGATATGACCCGAAGAAGATGCGTCTCTTTGCAGCCGGCAGCAGTTGCAAGTGCCTGAACGTTTTCGGAGTCGGGACAGATGGTGTCGTAGGATTCGTGGGTGAGAAGGCAGCAGTGTCCGGTACACATTGCGCCGTTGCCGACGACGTAGGGCACGCATGGTTTTGCGATCCCACGAGCGGATCGGTCGTTCGTGTAGCGGACGATACGGGGGCACGGTGAGTTGACGCTCGAGGGCAGGGAAATTCCCGCCTCGGTAAGAGGAACCGCGCCTAGGCGAATGATTCACGATTTGTCTCGGCGTTCCAGCGCGGAATCTGAATCGCCGAGTAGACCCCAACACCGATGTCGGACACGAGGCATCCGACTGCATACCAATCTGGCATGAACACGGTGTGGTGGTAGTGCCACAAATCCCAAAGCGCACCATGGGCAAGGATCCCGATTGCGAGGATCCAAGGCGAACGCTTGAGCCCCAAGTAGGCGACTGCGCCAAACACCGCAGCACCGGCAAGCTCGATGCCGAGCCATCCATCCTGTCGCGTTCGTATCCAGCTCGCGACGTAGACCAGAGGCATGGCTCCCAAGAATAGGGCAAGCGAAATTCGCTCCAGGTTCGGTCCCTTCCGATGGAGTAGCCGCAACGCGGTGATCCAAAGTACTAAAACGAAGATGCTGATCGCCGCCTGATACACCGGGTCGCCGAGGTGACGAAACGGCGTATCTGGAAGCAAAAAGGCAATACCGATGGCTTGGCCGTAGAGAAACGCGAAGGCGATTGGGTCGAATCTGGAGAAGCGCCTGGTTGAGCTAGGAGTCCGCGACAATTTGCACCTGCCTTGGAAGCAAAAACAAGCACGCCAATCGCCCCGATGGCAACAATGTGTTAAACCCCGCGAGCGTTCATTCCCCGAGCGCTCGTCCGCACGGAGCGGCGTCGAAAGCAGCACCAAATGGCAACGAAATACGTGGTTTCCATCCTCGCCCTCGCGATCCCAGCAGGCTGCATGGCGTCAGGCGATGACGTCGGCGAAACCTCTTCTGCTGACCAGTGGACTCGGTCGGACAGGCCCGCGCGTGTGAGCGAGAACTTCATTTACGAGGTTGTGAACCTCCCTGTCGAAGGCGAAACTCAGCCGTTACCTGCGGCGTCCGATTATTGGCCCACGGCCGAAGACAGCATCAATCGAAGGTGGGACGGACCGGGCACATTGTCGCCCGCAGAGAAGTTCGAGCGCGCGTTTAGACGTCCCGGCTTCGCCTCCGCCATCAGCGCGAAACTGGGTGTCGGGGCAGCTCCGCGCGATCGCCGAACATGCTTGACGTCCGACGACTGCGCAGCTGACAACGATGGCTCGGTATGCGTAGGAACCGGGAAGACAAAATCGTGCATTCCCACGTGGTGGGGAATTTGCCACGGGGTTGCCTCTTCGGCGGTTCATGAACGCATCCCCTCGGCACCAATTGTCTACAACGGTATTACATTTTATCCCGCCGACATCGAAGCGCTGATGGGTGTCCTATATGCCGAAGGGGGAGTTCATCCGGTATCTCTTCCTGCTTCATGCAGTGCGAGCGGGACTGCAAAAGTTACTGACCAGACTGGCCATGCCAATCGTGAGTGCCGCGTGTCGGATGCAGGTGCGTGGCACGTGCTCGTCACCAACATGATCGGCCTGCAGCACACAGGTTTCGTCTACGATCGTACGGCAAATCTAGAAGTGTGGAACGAGCCTGCGAGGGGGTACACGATTACCAACGCGGTGGACGGGCACCTCAAGGAGATCTCGAAGAAAGACGTGTACAAATTGATCGGCCCCAATTCCAACACCGTGGCGAGTACGCTTGCGAAGCGATTTTTCGATGTGGCGATGGACTTCCGCTACGTCAAGTCTGCGCGTGTCTCGCGTTCCGAAAACGCGGGGACGCTCACCGAGACGGCACACTTCCGATATGTTCTCGCAGTCGACGCGGACGATCGTGTCGTGAGCGGGGAATGGTTAGGGAGCACTGACGGCGGGGATCATCCCGACTTTGCGTGGTGGCCTGTTTCCGACCCAACGAAGTCTGCAATGTTCGGCATGATCTCGTACGGCGATGTCAAGGCGCTCACCGCGCTTGCCGATGATCCGAAGATGCGCACGGAAACGCGGGTTTTGCTCAGCGACTTCATGTTGGCCGACGTGTCCAAATATCTCGTCATCGGTGCTCCCGAAAAGACGACAGTGACCGTGACGATGACAGGCGAGGGCAACGCGGATCTCTACGTTCGTGCCGGGATGTATCCATCCGTCGACGCTTACACCTGCAAGTCGACCGGGCCAACAACGAGCGAGAGCTGCACAGTTGCGACCGCGGGCAGTGGGGTGAGCTATTACATTCGCGTGCGCCCGATGAAACCTGGCAGCAAGGTCACGCTTACGGCGAAGCTTGTTCGGGGGTTGTAAGGTTGGGAGATGCTGCAATCACTGCGCGGGTGAGGCGCCCATTGCCCAGACGTGCCGTTGAGATCCGCGAGCTGCTTGCTGCCGCATGGTACGAACAGAACCGCACCGTTCCGATTCCGTGAGGGGACTCGTCTATTGGTGTACGCACCCAGGCTCGACGGTGTTGGAGAACTTCTCAAGTGCTCCCTGCGTCACACTCCCGCGGCCTTCGGTCGTGGGAGTTCCTACGCGTGCGTCACCTGACTCAAGGGTCGGAACAAACAGGTGATCGCCTATCCACTGCAAGCGATCGACTGCGGCGAAGCGAGCCGTTGCAATTTGACCAACGCGCACGCTCTCGCCGACTTCGCGGCTTGCAAGATAGATGTTGCCGAGCGCATCGGCGGCAAACGCGAGCGCGCCATTGCCGATTTCTACGTTCGTCCCGGCAACACCGGCCGTAATCTCCGAGCCGTCTGCCGGCACCTTGTAATCCCAAGTGTTTGCGCCCGCCTTGCGAAAGCACGGGGTGAGTTTGTGCTCGGTACCAGGTGAGTCATACGTGCTGGTCGACGTCATGAAATACCACGTATTGCCAGGGTTTTGCGCATCCCATGCAAGCACCGGCGTTGTAGTGATTGAGTCAACATTTCCATCGATCGAAATCCGGGACGTCGCTCGCTAACGAGTGCCATGGCTTGATGAACCCCGTGGTAGATCGTGGGCAACCATCATGATTTCCCCGCACCTACGGGAAGCAGCGAGGCGGCTCCAGAAGAAGCTCGAGCAAGCCGAGCCCGTCAAAATTCTCGTTCTCGCAGACGATACCGAAGAAGAGCACCACAGCGACTACTCGATGCTCAAGACGGCGGATGTGTACTTTCGATCGGACACCGAATCGATTGCCGATATCGATGTGTTCCTCGAGAAAAATCAATATGAGTATGTGCTCAACTTTACGGATCTAACGCCTTCAAACGTCGTTTCCCTTGGTGTCGCATGCACGGGTGGGCCCTTTTATAGCAAGCGGTCCATTCGGCACGCGGGCGTGCGCGTTCCCAAGGAGTACACCCCGAGCGACACGATCCCGTTTCCCGTCGTGATGAAGCTCAATGAATCGAGCGGGAGCATCGGCATCTCCAAAGTTTATTCGCATAGCGAGCTGCGCTTTAGCGAGGATGTGCTCGTTGAAGAGTTCATTGACGGTCGCGAGTTCGATGTACTCGTAGTTGAAAACGAGAACGACCCAACGGCTCCCTCGGCGTTTGCAATCGAAATTGAATTCAAAGTGCCCGGCGCCATTTTGGATTACGAACGAAAGTGGGACACGTTTTCAGAACAATGCCGAATGCGATTCCTCGACGAAAAGCGCGAAGAGGACGCGCGGCTTGATCAAGAGCTCAAGGCCTTTGTCGTCCCTGTGTTTGTAAAACACGAACTCAATCACTACTGCCGCTTCGATATTCGACGTCGGGCAACGACGGGGGAGCTCTTCCTCTTGGACATCAACCCCTACTGCGGCGTGTTCTATCCGCGTCCCGATTTTGGTCCGGGCGACTCTCTTGTCGATAGGTTTATTGGCCACGAACGCTTCGTGCAGCGCATGATGCTCTGTGATTGTCGGCACATTCTTGGGGACCAGCGGAGAGATGGCTTGGGCCTCACGCGGAAGTAACGTTCACTTCACTAAGACTCAACGTTAGTCAAGATTACTTTCCTAACTTGCCACGCAAGTAACGCGCGCGTGTCTGCGCGGGTAAACGAGCACTGTGTCCACCCAACTGAATTTGATCGCATGAGCAAGCGAAAAAAAGTCGGTGCGAACGGATGGCGAGTGGGAAGGGTGGCTCGACTTTTTTCTCGATGGCGTAGCCACGACTGCCGATGAAGCAGTGGCCTCTCTGCGCAAGCTGTTCGCCCTTGTCGCTGTAGACCGGTCGCGTGTTCTTGCGCGTACAGACATGTCGCTCGCTGCACTTCGGCTCTTCGAACTCTTGCCACGACATCCTGTCGTGTCGGTTGCATCCGTGATGAAACTCACTGCCACCACAAAGCCCACAGCAGGGCGAAGCATTGAGCTCCTTGTGGACGCTGGCGTGCTCGTCGAGACGACGGGAAGAAGGCGCGACCGGTCCTTTGTGTATCAAGGCTATGTCGATCGCCTGAGGGTCGGAACCGAGCTCGACACGTGCGACGGTCGTACTGGGATGAGGTGACTGATAGGGGAGTTTAGTGGGGAGGCCACTCAACCAAGTGGGGAGGAAATGAAAAAACCGGCGGGTACTAATCACCAGCCGGCTGATTTTATTGGCTCTTCCCGGTGGGCGCAGCAGGGATTGAACCTGCGACTTCCACCGTGTGAAGGTGGCACTCTACCGCTGAGTTATGCGCCCGATAGAGACCCATGTTGCTACTGCGAGGCAACCCAATTTGCAAGCACTGCGTTCCGGGCGGTCCGCATGTGCGAGTTGATCTCGGATTCAAAGACACATGTTCATCTATTCTCTCACGGTCCATGACCGCGCTGTCGCACCTGCGCCGCTTCGGCACAGTCATCACCACGTCATTCGCACAGAATCCAGGTGGTGCGGTTCTTTGCGTCGCACCAGCCGCCGGGGACCGTCGCCTCCTTGCAATTGCAGAACTTCTCGGCAGTGCAACCCGTTGGCAGTGGACGACACTCGAAGGTGCCACTTGGCTTCAGGCCGCTATCGCCGATTGGGATCCCGCAGCACGTGCATTTCGAATAGCAATATTGCGTGGCGGAGCACGTAAGGTCTCCACATTTTACAGGCTCGGCGTGCGGCCCGGTATCGCTAAGCGGGGCGTCGCTTGGAGCATCCGCAACAGCGTCTCCCGCCTCGACAGCTCCGTCCTTTGGATCACCGACGTCGCCGTCCGGTCCGGCATCCGCTGATGAAGGTGGGCTGCCATCGATCGCACCCGAACATGAAATGACGACACCGGCGACTCCCACAAGAACGAGGATTTTTTTCATGTTACCGGGGTCAAGAGCAAGATGCGTTCCTACAGTGTCCTATTGCGCGATCCGTTATGCGTGGGCGTGTGCCCGAGCACGCTGCGCTGCGTCCCTCCCGAACAAGAGCGCGTCTTCCATCGACGAATAATTCCACCCGCCGTATCTCCCGACGCTCACAATCGATGCCGCTTCATAGAACGGCTTCAACGTTTCGAGTGCGCTGAAATATGCGTCGTCAAAAATCACGTATGCGAAGTCGATCTTCCGCAGGCGCATGAACTCAATATCTTCCGAACGATCCACAAACCCCATCGCGGTCATTGCCTGCGCAACTTCCGGCACAAGCGTTTCCATGTTGGGTTCCGTCCGGCTCGTGAGTTCCACGTAAAAACATGCCTTGTTCGTTGGCGCGAGCGCGGCGCTGAAGTTTGAGTAACAACCGATTCGGTAGAACGGGTACTTCTCCTCGGGAACGTAGACCCAGTGCAAGTCTTTCTTCGATGGCGTCTTCGTCGCGACGTCTAGGTAATAAAGGAGCTGGCACCGAAGCGAGCTCGTTGCCTCTAGAACCCGCATCGGCGGTGCTAGAAGCAGGCTGCCAAGCACCTTCATCGGAGCCGTTGATATCAGCGCATCGTAAGTTACTATTTCGTCTTCGTCCTCAAACACGAGTCGTTTATTCTGATAGTCGATCGTCTTCGGCGCACGGCGGTACTCAATCTGCGGAAGCTCACGCGCCATGGCCTTCGTGAGTTCACCAATCCCAAGGCGAGGATAGACGAAGCTTGTGTTGTATCCGAGCTCGCGATCGTTCAGGCCCACGGCGCCCGCCACGACGTCTTCCAACTTTGGGAGTGGTACAAATCGCTGACACCACGCGGCCGTGATCTCGCTGGG
>JAHFDX010000231.1 GCA_023248785.1 Myxococcales bacterium | reverse complement strand
GGGGTCGACCATTTGACGAACATGGAGCACTTGCGCGACGGCATTGGTCTTCGCGGGTACGGTCAACGCGATCCGAAGCAGGAGTACCGCAAAGAGGGCTTCCAGATTTTCGTGAGCATGCTTGCTGCGATTCAGAGCAACGTCTGCTCGACTCTTTTCCAGGTGCAAACGGTCACGGATGAAGACGTCGAACGAATGGCGCACGAAGACGAGAATCGTATGCACGAGCGCCTTCAAAGCGCGGTCATGCGGCACGGCGAAGATGGCGAGGCGGGCGAATCAAGCGGGGGAAGCGAAGAAGCGGCTCCGGGCCGCAGGCCAGTTGCAAGGCCAGTCGCGCCTCCGCCACCCATCATCCAGCGCAACGACCTGTGCCCGTGTGGCAGTGGCGAACCTTTTCGCAAGTGCCACGGTGTAGTGACGGTGGAAGACGCGTCGCCGTAAATTGCTCCGCTTAGGATGCCCCTTTCAGCTCGCGTTTTTGATATCGTGACGCGCATGAGGTTTCGTCGAGCGGTTGTCTTTGGTGCTCTCCTATTCGGTGCGACGTTTGCTCTTGGGTGTCCGGGCAAGCCCGCGCAAGATCCGATCGTTTCGCAGCCAATGCCGCAAGGCGAAATGTAGTCTGGCGTTTACTACCACCCCGTATTTGGTCACCTTCACCTCGAAGAGAAAGATGGCGCCGTGGTTGGGCGGTGGCGCACGGCAACACGATCAGGCTGGGGAGAACTCAACGGTTCATCCAGCGGCAACGTGCTCAAGTATTCGTTCGTTGAGCACAAGTACGGAATGGTTGGGCCAAGCGCGACGGTGAAGGGCACGGGCTACTTCCTCTACCGCATGGGCGCAAATGGCTTTCCCGAACTCAAGGGAAAATTCGGTATGGGCTCTCTCGATCCGACAACGGATTGGGATTGCCTAAAGCAGGTCAATCAGAAACCTGACATCGATTCCATCAAGGGTGAGCTTGGTCCGGGTGAGGTTCCTCTCATCAGCGAGCCGATGAAATAAGCCATGTTCGAAGCAGCGCGCGGCTTTCAGTTTTGTGAACCAACCATTTTTGAACGTGGTGTGCCGGGCCGAAACGGGCTTTCCATCGCGCCACTTGATGTGCCCGAAGTAGATTCGCGCGCCCTCTTTGGCGCTCTTTTGCGCGAGAAGCAAGCGGCCCTGCCAGAGGTGAGCGAGCCGGATGTGGTTCGTCACTTCGTGCGCTTGTCGCAGCAGAATTTCTCGATCGACACGCAGTTTTACCCGCTCGGTTCATGCACCATGAAGTTCAACCCGAAGGTGAATGAATGGGCGGCGCGGCTTTCAGGGTTTGCGCATCTGCATCCGTACATGCCCGAGCCCATGTGGCAGGGCGGCCTCGAGGTGATGTTTCGCCTCGAGCAACTGCTCGCTGAAATCGTGGGCCTCGACGCGGTGAGCTTGCAACCCGCGGCAGGCGCGCAAGGTGAGTTGACGGGGCTCATGATGATTCGTGCGTACCATCACGCGCATGGAAGATCGCCGAAGAAAGTGTTGATTCCCGACACCGCACACGGGACGAATCCCGCGTCGTGCACTTTTAATGGTCTCGTTGCGGTTCCATTTGCCAGTGGTGCGGATGGAATTGTGCATCCAGAGCAGCTCGTGTCACTCATCGACGATGACACAGCTGCGATCATGCTTACGAACCCCAATACGCTAGGCCTCTTTGAGAGGCACCTTCCTCAGATTGCGGAATTGGTGCATGGCAAAGGCGGACTCGTTTATGGCGACGGCGCGAATTTGAACGCGCTCCTTGGGCGGGCCCGGCCGGGGGATATGGGCGTCGATGTGATGCAGTTCAATTTGCACAAGACGTTCACCACTCCTCACGGTGGAGGGGGCCCGGGATGCGGCCCTGTTGCTTTCAAGAAGGCGCTCGAACCCTTTCGGCCGATTCCAGTCGTGCGCAAGACCGAAAATAGATACGCGCTAGATACGAATTGCCCCAAGAGCGTGGGTCGCGTTCGAAGCTTCTACGGCAATTTCGGAATGATGGTGCGTGCGTACGCATACATTCGCGAGATGGGGGCCGAGGGCCTCAAGGCCGCAACAGACTTGGCCGTGCTCAATGCGAACTATGTGCGCGTGTCGCTTGGTGCCGATTATCCACCTGCGTTCGATGCGCTTTGCATGCACGAGGTGATTGTTTCCGATAAGGCTCTTCAAAAAGAGACAGGCATCAAGACGCTTGATATTGCCAAGCGCCTCATCGACTACGGATTTCATCCACCGACCGTCTACTTCCCGCTTGTGGTCGCCGGCGCCATGATGATCGAGCCGACCGAAACGGAATCGAAGGAAACGATCGATCAATTTGTCGCGGCCATGCAAGCGATCGCTCGTGAAGCGCGCGAGACTCCTGAAAAGCTTCACGAGGCGCCAAATATTACGCGCATCGGCCGTATCGATGAAGCACGCGCTGCACGCAAGCCCCGCCTTCGTTGGTCACCGAACGCGCAAGGCTAGAAATGGCTGTCCTCGCGCACGCGGAGCCCCTCGGCGGATTGCTTCTTTCGGTCGTTGAACAAGACCAGCCGTTCGTCACGTTGCGCGCCTTACGATGGCACGCCGATCTTGCGCGTCTTGGCGTGAACGTTCCCTTGTTCGTGGTAGCGGACTTTGGCTTTCTTCTCGCCTTAGGTCCGGTGCGGCTAAGGGGGCGCGACATTGCATCATTGGGTTCAAGGTGGACGCAGGCCCTGAAGGCGTATGAACACCTTGCACGCGAGATTTCCGAGGCGCAAGTATGTGTCTCCGCGTCCTCCATGCGTCTGTCGGATGATGTCGTAGTGTCGATCCTGGCGCGCCTATTGACTCCGATGTCGCGCGCGCTCGGCCGACCTTTTGCTCTGTTGCCTCTCGACGCATCGCTCATTACAGACCTCGAGAGCGAGCTATTAGGGATGTTTGTTCGCGTGCCGCGCGACTCGGAATTTTATGCGATCGCGTGGCTCATCGAGCAACGACTGCGTCTGCTCACCGATATCGACACGATTGACGTCGATACACTGCGACTTCTTGGCATGTTGGGGGGCGACGCGCTTTCGGCGAATGCCATCGCGCAGGTGGACATTTTGAGTGTTCTTTCAACCCCAGCAACAAACGACGTTGTTAACTTTTCTCTCGAACTTCTTCCGTCGATTCTCGAAACCCGACGCGCCTTGGCGGCCACAACGCATGCGGCGGAGGGGTACGCAGGACTTGGAACGCATGGATCGCTTGACTCTCTCGTTCTAAGCGAGCTTGCGTGGGATGTTGAAGAATTTGACCGCCGACTGCTCGAGCAAGAACTTCTATATTTCACGCACGAGCAAGCCGCGGATCGCAATCGCCGCATACATTGTTTGCTCATTGATGCCTCCGCTTCAATGCGTGGTGAGCGTTCCGTATTTGCTCGCGGTGTTGCGCTCGCGCTGATGAAGAAAATGCAGCTTGCGGGTGAGGATGCCATGGTGCGGTTTTTCGACTCGCGGCTTTACGAGGCGCATCGAGTGACTCGCACGTCGATGCCGGTTCTTCATGTTCTTGGGTTCAAGGGCGAGCGTGGTCGAAATCCGAGTCGCGTGTTCGCGCAGCTTGTGACGGAGCTGGATCTGATGAAGCGCCGCGATCATCGCGATGTTGTGGTGCATCTCATTACGCACGGGGCGCTTCACGTGCCGCGTCCGCTGATCACCGCCTTGCGAACTCTCGCCCATCTATTTGGGGTCTTCATTATGCCGTCGGGTGGTGACTTTGAACTCGACTACGTTGATCTACTTCATGGGCATCACATCGTCGACTACAGCGCGATCACGGAAAAAACATCACGCTTGCGCGCTGCAAACGAAGTCGTAGATCGCGCAACGATGCATTAGCGTCTGTTTTTTTTGCCGCGTCCGCGATGCGGACCAAAATTGTGGTCGGGGTTGCGAACTGGAGGGGCCGTATCGGCGAGTGCCTTGTGGACACGTTTCACCTCGTCGCCATAGCGACTTGCGAGCTTGGAATCATCGAGGTTCTTTTCGATGATGGCGCGCAGATCCGGATCCTTACTTCGCGTCCATCCGGCGAACAGATCGAAGACGGGTGTACCGAATCGAAGCGCGAGCGCACGTGGCGTGACGCCCAACGCATCGACGAGCTCTTTGTGGCCGGGATATCGAGCTGCTGCTCGCGGCGCTTCCTCGAGCAAGTGAAAGGATTCTTCGACGCGGAGGAGAATGCTGGTTACGTCGTTCAAACTCCGAAGCCAGCGTTCGGTACGAAGCGCCTGCAATGCGGCCGCAGCGTGATGGTACCCATCTGTCCAGGAGGCGAGATCGGACACGAGCTGCTTGGATCGCTTCTCGCCAATGACCGCCAGACCCGCGACAACCGCATCGCGCACGCGAAAACGCAGGTCGTCTGCGAGCTCGTGAAGGAGCGGTACGACCTTGCGATATGCCCGCTCTTCCTTGGAAGCGGCGAGAGCGAGTCCGTAGATCCCACAGACGGGAAGAAACTCAAACGCTGTCGCTCCCGGAGCTGCTGCCGGAGTCAGCGTCGCCATGCCGCAAAGCAGCGCGTCTGCCCGACGACCGTGTGCGACCGCAATTTCCGCAAAAGATTCGGCAAGCGCAAGGTTTGCGCGTTCGCCGGGCAGGCCCGAGGTCCGCGCGAGATGGCGAAAGAGGGCATCAGTCTGGCCATCGATTGCACGCGCAGTTTCCATGGTCAACCAACTTGACAATTCGCCCGATCGCATGGGGCGTGGGGCATAGCATGGAATCGGCGATGCACGATCATGACGACGATTTGCTGCGTCGACAGGAGAATCGAGCTAAAAATAACGAGTCTGCGCCCGTAGCTCAGTTGGATAGAGCAACGGCCTTCTAAGCCGTGGGTCGTCCGTTCGAGTCGGACCGGGCGCGCTGCGAGTTCGGCCACTTATTCGGCGTTGCGAAGCTCGACGGTACTGGATCGCCGACCTTTGAGCCTTTCAGAGTAGTCGTAAAGTCGTCGCCCCGCATCGTCGAAGGCGCAGTCGATCGCGGCGTACAAATCGGTGTACCGCGCGTCGTTGTCCGGAGCATGGCCGGCCACAATCTCGCGGCCCGGAACGCCGATCCTTACACCCACGTGGTAGGGCCGCCCGTGAAGGTGATGGCGATGAGGTGACTCGACAAGAACATGGCAGCGAATCATCCGATCGAAGATTGTCTCAAGTTTACTCGCTCTCTTTCGAATGTACTCGACGAGCGCTTCCGAGGAAGGAACATCTCTAAATGTAACTTGTATAGTTTTCATGTCGCGGCTCCTCATCTCATCGCGCCTATGCACCCGATTGAACCGTTAGTTCTTCACAGTGTGGTGGAAAAGGTGTGCCAAATTCTCAAGCGAGAAACAATGTCGCGCTCGCTACAGTCGTTCCTTTACCTGCGTCATCTGCGCCGCCACTTCAAGGAATCGACGCCCTAGCTGAGCAAGTTCTTCGGCTGTGGCGGTAGCGTAAGTGCGCACACGGTTGTCTGACTTCGCAAGGCCAGTGCTTGGCACTACGCGCTCGACTTCGTTTAAGAGAGCACGTGCAAGGGCCGCCTGCTTGCGTAACTCGAGCAGGTTTAACTCTGTGAGAAGAAGCGAGTTGTCGCTGGAAGCAACCTCTCGCACCGACGCCAAATTACGATCCATCTTCAGCCTCCGAAGCGCTGGTAGCGAAAACAACAATGCAAGAGAAAGGCCACGTGCCAACGTCGCAATGCGCACTCTTTGGGCGTGACATTTCGCGACACCGTTACGCGTCAACTCCGGGCCCTTGTCTTTGATGGCATCGCTTGTGCAATAACTCCCGTACGGAGGTGCGTGATGCCTACGACGCAAACTCACCACAGGGAATCTGGCAAATGGATCTCGTCTCTAAACAAGTGCATTGAAGTGTGCATTGACGGAGAGAAGCAGTACGGAATTGCAGCAGCGGACGTTCGTGATCCCGACTTGAAGCGACTGTTGCAGTTCTTCTCGAATCAACGAGGCGATTTTGTCATCGCCGTACAATCGTTGCTTTCTAAGTTCGGGACGATGCCTATCAATCAGGGTACGGCAGAGGGAACCGTTCGCCGCGGATGGATGGAAATTCGGAAAACCGTAGAGGGGCGCAGTGATCGGGTGGTGCTCGAAGAGTGCATTCGAGGCGATCGCTCGGCCGTGCGGGTTTACGACCACGCGCTTCAGGCTGTTCCTCCCGACTCGCCCGAAGTTCGTGTGATGCTCGACGAGCAGCAACGCGCAATTCTAGGGACCATTCAACAACTTCGCGACAGGCTGACCGTCCATTGAACCCTCAGCCGAACATGCGAAGCACGACACGAAACCTGGACGCAGATCCGTCCAGCCACTAC
>JAHFDX010000230.1:1458-6404 GCA_023248785.1 Myxococcales bacterium | reverse complement strand
GAATCCGCAATGGAGCTTCCTGCCGCGACGCCCATCTTGGTCGCGTCCATCACGACGTCGATATTTGTGATCACAAATTGATCACTTTCGCTGCAGGTCGTCGCGATGGCGTCTGTGCCCCACGCCGCGTGTCCATCCGAATTCGCCGATGCGCCCGTGTCCGCGGAAGCTGAAACGCCCGTGCCGCCTTCCTTCTGACAACCAAGAACGCACAGAGCCGCAACGGCAACAACATTCGCGAGATAGTGAATTGAGTCCATGTTCACTCACTCCTCTGCCCCGCCCCGTCGCCTCTTAAGCGTCGACCGCAGCACACCCAACAAATCTCTCGTCGCCTCGTTCGCAAACACGTACGCCGACGGAATGTACGCAACGCCTCCAACAACAACCTGAATCGCAAGTGACAATACACCCGTATTGATGCCCCACCTTCGCAACATCCACCGCGTACCAATCACCGCGACCGCCATCGGGATGCACGCAATAAACGGCGGCAAGATCCCGAAGATCACACGCATTACAGGCACATGATCCGTCGCGCGCGCGGCGTAGAGCCCCGCAACCATGTGAAGCGTATAGGCCGCCACCGCCGACACGCACACCCAATAAGGACCAATGCGACCGACAAAGTAGATCATGCCAAGAATCGTCACGGCCTTGAAAATCCCGAGTGCCATCAACATGCGGGGCCTTCGCTGCGATTGCAAAAGGGCTGTCGTGGTCATGGCAATCGGACGCACGATGCTAAGGGCGCACAGGAGCGACAGCATCATCGATAGGTGGTGCATGACGTCCGCCCACCGGTTGGAGAAAAATGTTCGAACGATCGTAGGCGCAACCGCAGCGAGCCCCACCGAGATGGGAAACACGAGCAGAGCCATGAGCTTTGCCGAGCGAACGAAAGCAGGACCCCTTTCCTTCGGCTCAAGCTTCGCGAACGAAGGCGACAGCACATCGCCGATGTGATCGGCAAGAGTGCCCGTTGGCGTGTCGGCCATGTTGTACGCGTACCGATATGTTCCGAGCCATCCCTCACCCCAGAAACGGCTCATGAGTAAATTGTCACCTCGATACGCCACATTTTCGGCGAGGCCACCAATGGAGACCGGAACACCGTAGCTAACAAGATCCTTCGTCAGGCTCCACCGCAGACGATGCGGAGCGAGCCACGTTCGCAAGCCCGCCAAATGCATTAGGCCAAGCGTCGTGAGCGAGGCTCTCACGAGGTTTCCGAAAACGACTCCCATCCCCCCATAACGAGGCGCGAGCCCCACGCTAACGGCCGTGTAGGCGAGTTCGCCAACGCCCCGCATGACCGCTACGTTGCGAAATCGCAGTTCCTTCAGCAGCAATTTTTCGGGCACGTACCCCACGCGCTCAATCAAAAGGGCAATCGCCAGGCCCGGCAGATACGACACCATGTGGGGCGCGTTGACCAAGCGCGAAAGGGGCACGCGAAATCCGATCAACAGCGCAGCGGCAATCACCCCAAGCACAATGTGGTAGAGCGCCGCATGAAACGCCATATCCTCCTCAAGGTCGCGTTTCGCAATGAGGTACTGGCCGAAGTTGATCGTGGCGAGTTGCCCGGCAATGAGCGCGCTTTGGCTTGCCGCATCCACCGCCCCGACCACGTCGCGCGTCAGAAATTGGGTGAGGTAGATCGAGCCGCAAAACGCGATGACCTTCGCACCCATGCCGGTCATGAAGTTCCAGAACACACCGGACACCGCACGTTTCGCCAGAGACACGGGTGAATCATACAAACATCCGCACGCTCACGTCGCGAGATCGTTTGCACGAGAGCGCTCGCAGGCGCGTACAATGTGTTTCTTCATCTGACGGTTGGAGTCCTCATGTCGAAAAATGCCCAGCGTTCGGGGTTTGAGCAGCTGCTCTACACGTACGCTCGCCCGCTCGTAAAAAAGACGTTCTTCACTACCGCAAGGCCAACCGAAGCCACACGCTGGCTGTATCGCGCGGTATTCGACGCGCAATTTTCGGTCCGTGAAAGTTACGAATGGGCTCGGCGTGCGCTCGTAGCAACGCCTGTTTTTCTTTCGCGATGCGCCTCGTACGGTGAACGCATCGTGGTTGACCGAATCCCCTACATTCAAGGACCCGTTCGAATCGAGCTCGGAAGCGACATTCGCATCTCGGGCAAGATCGACATCTCGAGCTCGTCGCACGGCAACCCCGTCTTCAAAGTGGGCAACGGCGTGTTCCTCGGCCACCAATGCACGTTTGCCATCGCCGAGCGCATTGAGATTGGCGATTTTGCCTCGATGGGGGCTGGAACACACGTGTCCGACACAGAAGGACATAAGCACTACAACCCCGGCAAACCCATTTGGGAAGTGCCTGCGGGCGATGCAGACATTGCTCCGGTGATCATCGAAGACGGCGTTCAGATCGGGCGCATGTGCACCATCCTCAAGGGCGTTCGCATTGGCGCGCGCTCTGTGGTGGGCGCACGATCCGTCGTTCGTTCAAACATCCCACCCGATTCTGTGGTGATGGGCAACCCTGCACGCGTTGTGAAACGCATGACTCCCGATGCTCCAAAAGCGGACGCTTCGGAACCCGAAAAGTCGTGAGCCAAAAGCATGCGCGTTCTCGTTCTCGACGGTAATGAAAATCAAGCGGTCGCCACGGTGCGTTCATTGGGGCGAGCCGGTCATCAGGTCGAAGTGGCCGCCCACACACCGTGGTCAAAAGCGGGCTTGTCTCGGTTTGCAAAAAAGCGCGTGCAGTATCCGGCGCCACAAGAGAGCAAATCGGCGTTCATCGCGTGCATGCTCGAATACTGCGCGCGCGCGCCGGGAACCCTTCTATTGCCGATGACCGAGAGGACCACGCTCCCGCTGTCCGAGTCGCGTGAGCAAATTGAACTCGCTGGTGGAAAAGTCATTCTTGCGCCACACGAAACAATTCTTCGCGCCTTTGACAAGAATGAAACAACGAAGCTTGCCGAGCAGTTAGGAATTGCCGTTCCTCGAACGCGTCAAGCCGACTCGCGCGCGAACGCTCACGAGGTAGCCGCAGCTCTCACCTATCCGTTGGTCTTGAAACCAACCAGTAGCGAAAGCATCGGTGCGGATGGCAAGGTAAAAGCAACCGGTGCGCCCGTATATGCGCGCGAAGCCGGCGAGCTCGACGCAGCGATTGAAGACGTTTTTTCGCGCTCCCCCTCTGCGCTTCTTCAAGAGTTCGTGCCAGGGGGAGGCGGGGGATATTTCGCGCTGATGAATCAGGGCGAACTGCGCGCCGAGTTTGCCCATCGCCGCATCCGCGACGTTCGCCCAACGGGCTCGGGCAGCGCTGTGCGCGAGAGTGCACACCCTGACCCGCGCATGCGCGACGCGGGGCTTAAAATTCTCCACGCCCTGAAATGGCATGGGGTCGCGATGGTCGAGTTCCGCGTGCGCCCCGATGGATCTCCCGTTTTTCTCGAGGTCAACGGTCGTTTTTGGAACTCACTGCCGCTCGCCGTTTATTCGGGCGTCGACTTCCCGAAGCTGCTCGTTGATATCGCAGAACGCGGAGATTGCGACAACGTTCTTCAGTACCGCGCGGGCGTTCGGTGTCGATGGATCCTGGGCGACGCAAGGCATCTCATCGAAGTGCTGCGAGGACCTCCCGCAGGCTTTCCCGGACCGTTTCCCGAACGCCTGCCTACGGTGCTCGAATTTTTTCGTCCGGTGCCTGGCACGTTTCACGACAATTTCACGATCGACGATCCGCTTCCCGAAGTGGGTGACTGGGCAGACTTTCTCGCGCGCAAGCTTCCAGGAGGGCTCGACCGATGGACCAAACGTTGAGCACGTACCGCGGCATTCTTCATGCGCACACCACAAACTCCGACGGCGACTATTCGCTCGAACAGCTTCGCGACGTGCTTGTTCGCAATGGCTATTCGTTCGTTTGCATGACGGATCACGCCGAGTACTTCGACAAGACGAAGGCCGAAGCCTACCGAAGAGAGTGTGAACGCCTGTCCGACGATCGTTTTTTGTTCATTCCCGGTTTCGAATTCGAATGCGAAGAACGCATGCACATTTTGGGCTTCGGATGCACCACGTTGGTCGACTCGCTCGATCCGCAAGAGGTTATTCGTCACATCAAGAAGAACAATTGTCTCTCCGTGATCGCGCACCCCAAAGACAGCATGTTTCCATGGATCGAATCGTTTCACGAGCTGCCGCACGGCATCGAGACATGGAACTCGAAATACGACAGTCAGTACGCGCCACGGCCGGGCACTTTTGCGCTTTTAGAGCGGCTTCAAGATCGTGTTCCAAGCATGAAGGCGTACTACGGCGTCGACCTTCACTTTCGTAACCAGAACAGACTCCTTTATAACGAAGTCCACGTGCAAAAACTCTCACGCGATGTGATTTTGGAGTCACTGTTTGCCGGGTCCTATGTCGGCTGCATGCGAACCACATACCTGCCATCCGATGGACGGCTTGTACACGAACAGACCAAGCAGTTTGCCCGAACGAGCGCGCGGTACTTTGCATTTCGCAACTTCGTGAAAAACACAAAGAAGCGCCTCGACGGCATCGGCGCCAACATCCCACCGGGACTTAAGGCCCAGTTGCGCAGGATTTTTTGATGCTCGCTCTACGCGCGCTTCTCGAGTCACGTCCCGCGCACGACCGATGGGTGTGCCTCATGTACCACGAGATTGAAACCCAAGGTCGTCCACTTGTCGACGCGGATCCTGGTTACGCAGTCTATGCCGTCACACGAGAGACTTTCCGCGACCACATGAAGCACCTGAAAGATGCAGGCCTTCGCGGCGCATCCATTTCCGAAGCCCGTAGTGCTTGCTCCTCGCACACCGTGGCCATCACATTCGACGACGGTTGCGAAACCGACTGGACGGAAGCAGCACCGGTTCTCAAAGAATCGGGCTTTGGCGCTACGTTCTACGTGCTCGC
>JAHFDX010000230.1:0-1448 GCA_023248785.1 Myxococcales bacterium | reverse complement strand
GTCAGTTGCGCGAGCTCGCGCAGTCTGGATTCGACATCGGTTCACACTCCGTGTCACACCGGATGCTCACGACTTTGTCCGCTGCGGAAGTGAGCAAAGAGCTCGCCGAATCGAAGGCATGCCTTGAAGACGTCGCTGGCGTTTCGGTGCGAAATTTCTCGTGCCCCCACGGAAGGTGGTCAACCCTCATCGAAACGATTGCTCGTGAAGTCGGTTACGAAACGGTCGCAACATCCCAGGTCGGACTCAACACGCGTCGCGCAAGCCCGATGGCACTTCGCCGCGTGGCGGTCCAACGTCCGCACGATGCAACTGCACTCACACGAATCGCACGTGGTGAAAATCTCTGGAAGCCCATTGTTCGCAACGGAGCACTCGACGGACTGAAAGGCATTTTTGGCGAAGCAGGCTACGCGGCGTTTCGAAGCACCGTAATGCGCGCCAAAAATGCGATTCGACGTTAGTGTGCAAGCGGTGCGGGTTCGAGCGTGGCGAGTGGTGCGACTCGAATGTCCGTCGAAAAAAAGTAGGCGAGTCCAATGTATGCGAGGTGTTGGTTAATCTCCGGGATGGGCACGTCCCCTCCGACGACCGTGCGCCTATACGCATACCCAGCGCCAATGCTTAGGTTCCTTACCAATAGCCGACGGCCTTCGAAGAACCCACCAATCATGGCAGATTTCGTGATGAGCGTGCTTGTTATCTGACCCTCGCTATACCCCGCGTCCGCGCCTGTGAGCACCATCCACTTGCTCCATGCACCGTGCGGGCTCTGACCCCGGATGTACTCTGCCGTCCCATAAATATTGAGGCCTGACCCTACGCGCGGAAACGGCGACCCATAGTAGTACGTACCCATCACGCGAAAGATGTGCTCATCACGCGAGTAACCGATGGTCTCTTGTACGTAGGGCGCCAAGATCACGCGGTTGTCGGTGTCGAGCGGCGCGGGCGTTGAAATGGTGCCGCCGAGACGCGATGACACGTTGAACCCGGTCTTTGGCGAATTGTAGCCGTGCCCCACCGCAAATGTACCCATGTGTGTATCAAATACACCGAGGCTTTTTGGGGGCTGGCTCGAATAATCGACCGCCATGGGCGCGTACGTGTAGTCGTAACGCGCCATCCAATTAAGCGAATGCTTATCGTTGATCGCGTAGTTCAGAAGCGCTTGACCGTATGGAATGAGGCCATCAAGCCCTCGGCGCTTTGTCTTCGAACCATCCGGGAGCAAGATCTCTACTGGGTCATCGAGCGTGAAATTGATGAGCGACCCCGTGCCAATGGAAACATTCCAACGCGACGACATTTCGTACGTCAGGCTCGCCATCACGGTGCCAAACGATTGAACGCTCCGCGATTGAAATGCCGAAGCGCGATAATTCGGATCGCCCGGGGTCGCCGCATTAAGCGTGAGGATGGAGTTGCCTACGGCCGCCGAAAAATAG
>JAHFDX010000229.1:5948-6408 GCA_023248785.1 Myxococcales bacterium | reverse complement strand
AAAAGAAGTCGGCGACGGCTTCCACGGCCATCTTGCTGGCGACCTCGCCGGAGGCATGCCCGCCCATTCCGTCAGCGACCATGTAGAGCCCATGCTCTTCAACAATGGCAAAGTTGTCCTCGTTGTGAGGACGCTTCATCCCAACGTTGGTTTCGGCAGCGACTTGTATGCGAAACGACACAGTCCGTTTCTATCACAAAGTCGTTATGGCAAAGTGCTCGCGCAAGGGCCGGGGATAGGGGCCACACGCGGGGCCGGGATAGGGGCCAGACACAGGGGCGACCCTTTACTTCGTCACTTCTCGGAGCTCGACCGGGATGCTCAGCGTCTCTTCTCCCCGGCGGATCTTGATGGTCACGCGATCTCCTGCGTGTTTTTCGTCGAGAGCGTTGTAGTACTCGTCAAAGTCGTTGATCGCTTTTTGATCGATGCCCACAATGAGGTCGCCAAGCGCGATGCC
>JAHFDX010000229.1:0-5938 GCA_023248785.1 Myxococcales bacterium | reverse complement strand
CGAACGTACTTTGTTGCGCGGAGGCCCGATTTTTCGGCAGCCGATCCGCGCTCGACGTTGAGTACAAATAACCCCTTCACGCCGAGGCGTCGTTCGAGTCCTTGATTCGGGTCAACCACCGCGCCGAAGCCAAGCTCATCGACGCGACCATTCTTGATGAGCTGCGGCACGATGCGCGCAACCGTGGCCGCGGGGACGGCAAATCCGATCCCCGCGGAAGACCCGCTGCGGCTGAAAATCATGGTGTTGATGCCGATCAGCTTGCCGGACGAATCAAGTAGCGGACCGCCCGAATTTCCTGGATTGATGGCCGCGTCCGTTTGGATCATGTCGCGAATTGTCACGCCGCCCGCTCCTTGCACTTGCCTGCCGAGCGCGCTGATCACGCCTGTTGTGAGCGTGTGGTCGAGGCCAAATGGATTGCCGATGGCGACGGTTTTCTGTCCGACCTCGAGGGGCACTTTCGGGTTGGCGAGCGAGATGGGCGCGAGCGTTCCTTTTGGCGCATCAATCTTGAGCACTGCGAGGTCCTTGCGTGGCTCGAGGCCAACAACGCGTGCGTCGTAGGTTTTCTGGTCCTTCACCGCAACCGTCAGACTCCGTGCGCCTTGAACCACGTGAAAATTTGTCACGATGTGACCTTCGTCATCCCAAACAAATCCGGAGCCCGAACCTGACGGCGCTTCAGACTCCGTGCCGTTCCAAAAATCCACAACGACGCGCGTCTGCGTGACGAAGACGGTGGATGGCGAGAGCGAGCGAAAGACCGAAATGGTGTTTTTCTCGTCTTCGGTTCGAAACGCCGCTTCGTCCGGTTTGCTCTCCCCCGGCCGAAGTGCATTGAAGGAACGCGCCCCATCGGACATCACAGCAGGCGTTGGTCGCGGAGAACCGTCCGCCGTGGCGCCGAGCCGCGGCTTGCATGAGGGAAGGAATGCGAGGGCACTGAGGAATAGAGATGCTGCGTTCGATCGCATGCCTCCTATTGTATCAAAGACGGGGGAGGGATTATTCCAAAGGCGTCGACCTTTCAGGTCCCGCCGTCGAGGCTGGCGCACGTGAGCTTGCAGTTGTTGTTCACGCATTGCCCCGCTGTCGTAAGCGCGGACGTGCACGACGTATTGCTGAGGAGCGTCTGACCACACGCTTGGGCGCATGCGGTGTCTCCACAATTGCACGCGACGACGCACTTTTGATAATCGCCGCACGCTCCGCCGTACGTGCCACTCTTGTAATCACTGCCGTACGCGGTTTTGAATTCCGCGTCGCACTTGGTTACTGCACAGTCGCCCCAGGCCTTCACTTCGGCCTCCGTGCACTTCGATCCGGCATCGCTGCTCCCGGAGGTCGCGCACTCGCCAGTGGCCGTGCGTCCGTTCGCGGACGTTGTGCCTCCGTCGGTCCCGCCGTCCGTGCCCGCGGTCGTGCTCGAGCACGCAAGAATCCAACTGCACCCAACGCCTACAACTAGCTTCCATACATGCTTCATGATGTCTCCTCGGTCCTGGCGGTATTCGCCGCGGCGCGACTGTATCAATCAATTCCGCTTCACCGAAAAGTTCTTTGCAGGTGGGCCCTCGTGCGACGCTGTATTCAATGGGCCTGTGCATATTGCACGTTGCCTCGGAGTGCGCTCCCTTCGCCAAAGTGGGTGGGCTTGGGGATGTTGTACACGCGCTGCCCATTGCCACCGCCGCGCTCGGACATGACGTGCGCGTGCTTCTGCCTCGGTACGACTGGATCGATACCCGTGATCTGCGCAAACACGCACGCCCATTGGGCATCCCTCTAGGGGAGGGCCAGGGCGAAGTGTGGTGCGCGGTGTACGAAAAACACATTCGCAATGTTACGTATTACTTTTTGGAGCATGATGCATTTTACGCGCGTGGATACGTCTACGATCCAAAAAGCGGCTTCACGAGCGACAACCTTCTTCGCTTCGGAACGCTGTGCCGCGCCGCGTTTCAAATCGCGCGGTCGCAGCACTTTATGCCGGATATTTTTCATGCGCACGACTGGCCGTGTGCACTTTTGCCGGTGATGCTCAACACCACCGAAAGCGAGGTGTTCGGTGGTTCTGCGAGCGTTCTGACCATCCACAACCTCGCCCATCAGCCAAGGTTCCCACTTTGGGATTTACTCAACCTTGACGTGCCTGCGTCCGAGTTTCGCGGGGATTCCCTCGAGAGTGAAGGGGCCGTGCATCCGTTGAAGGGCGGCCTGTACCACGCCACGAAGCTAACGACGGTATCGCCCACGTATGCACGCGAAATCCGTACTCCCGCCGGCGGCGTTGGCCTTGACCCCGTGCTCGATTTTCGCGGCGCGGACTTTGTCGGCATCCTCAACGGGATCGACGCGCACGAGTGGAATCCGGAAACCGATCCGTATCTGCCCACGCACTTCAGCGCGCGTGATCTCGCAGGAAAGGCCAAGTGCAAGCGTGCGCTGCTCCGTGAAGTGGGATTAGGCGAAATGGGTTTAAGCGGGCCGAGTGGGAAGGCGAAAAATAAAACACCGCTTGTCGCCATGGTCTCGCGCCTCAACGAGCAAAAGGGAATGGACGTCATGCTCGCCGCGATGCCCGAGCTCTTGAAGCTCGACGCGCAGTGGGTGGTGCTGGGCGCCGGGGACAGCGAACTCGAGCAAGGTCTGCGCAATCTGGCCGAACAGTTTCCGGACCAGCTTCGTGTGCACATTGGATTTGATGAAGGGCTCGCGCATCGGATAGAAGCCGGCGCCGACGTCTTTCTCATGCCTTCGCGTTACGAGCCGTGCGGCCTGAATCAGATGTACAGCCAGCGGTACGGAACCCTGCCCATCGTTCGCGCAACAGGGGGTCTCGTCGACACCGTGACGCAATGCGACCTTGAGAACAGCTCGGACAACAAGGCGGGGACGGGCTTCTTGTTTAACGACCTTACCCCCGAGGCCCTCGTAAACACGGTGGGTTGGGCGCTCGAGATATGGCGGAAGCAACCCGAGACATGGCGCCGCATGCAGCAGGCCGCCATGTCTCGTAACTTTGACTGGTCTGTTTCTGCAAAGGAATACGTGCGCGTGTACGAGTGGGCGCTCGCAGCAAAGCGAGGCTGATCACGGTGTCTCTGCGTTTTCGAGCGCGGCTTCGGAGCGCGAGACGAAGTGGGGGGAGAATTCAGGGACAGTCTCCAGTTCACGCGCTCTTGCGGCGTGCCTTGTCCTTCAGCTCTTGCTGGGCATACCAAAGGTCGACCGCCATCTGGGCGTTCAACCAGAACTCCGGCGTGGTCTTCAGCACCTTCGCCAAGAGAAGAGCGGTCTTGGCGGTTACCGATCGTCGTCCATTGATGATTCCGTTCACGAGTTGGATATCCACGCCCATCTTCTTCGCTAGCGCGAGTTGGCTCAGCTTCATCGGTTTGAGCCATTCCTCAATGAGAATCTCGCCGGGGGGGGTAGGGGTTCGATGAGTCGGCAGTCGCATGACTCTCCTTTTCAGTGGGTATCGGCAATCGCCACGTGCGTGGCTTCGCCTCGGTCGAAATTGAACACGATGCGGAACTGGCACTACTTTGCGGCGGCCAGTGCACGATTGACAAAAAAGCTCACCGGTTCGTTCATGTGGATGGGCACCAATCGCACCGTCGGGTGGTCTGCCGCAAACACCCTGAAGATCTCGTCGGCAAATCCCTGGCCAATTCCCGGTACGCCCACGAAATCAAGGATTACCTCTTTGAATTTCTCTAACCCAGCGAGCAATCGCTTGGCTTCGGAGCGCGAAACGAAGTCCGTTCCCAAGCCAAAGAGGCGTACGACCGTGCGCGTGCGGACAAACTCAAACTCCTCCGTATATTCCGCGAAGAGGGTTGCGAGCGTCTTCTTTACGGGTCGCTGCACCGTATATGCGACCAGAGTGCCTACGCGGGCTGGCTGCTCTACTTCCATTATCGCGATATCGTTGACATCGCGCGCCACGATCAGCAGTTGCAGGGAATTTGCCGTGAGCTCGAATCGATCGGTCGCCTTCGAGGAAAAGAAGATCCCTTCACCGGAGTGGCGCGAGGGCATCGTAGTGACTTTCCCCTTGGTGACCTCGGCCGCGGCTTGAACCAAGGTTGTCAATCCGAGCCCCGCTCGAATCGACTCAAACGCGCCAATGCCATCATCTGTGACCTCCACCGAAATGGCAGAATCTGTCACCTTCATTCGGACCGAGACGTATTTTCCCTGGGAATGCTCGATCGCGTTGTTGGCCATCTCCGTGAAGGTATACGCAACAATCGCGCGCTCTTCCGGAACCAGGTCGGAGAGCCCAGGAATTCGGCGCAGCAGATCGGAGAAAATCTGTTCCTCGCGTGCGCCATGGATCGGATAGCGAATCGAGGGGTTGGATGCGACGTAGCGTGCGGCTCGGCCGGCTCCCGCGCGCGCGAGCCACCCCGCATCCACCGCCGCGGCCAATTTGCGGTGTGCCGCCTGACGTGAAATCCCCAGCCGGGTGGCTAGATCCGATGCCGAAATGCTTCCTTTTTTCGAACAGAAAGCGTCAACCACGGCCCGGACATCAGGTTTACGCATTTTTCAATCGTAAACTTGAACGATCGGCGACTCGAGTCAAATCGCGCTGCGTGTCCCATGGCAACCACGATCGCATCCTGTTTCCCGTGCCACGATCCCCGCCTCTCTTCGATACCCATTTCCCGAAGTGCTCCCACCTCGTAACACCTCCTTCAGCACCTGAACACGCAATGCTTGCAAAAGAGCGAAGCGGAGTTCTACCATCGTCGACGCGCAGCCGAGCTGGCAGTCGCAGTTGCAGTACTCGCTCGTCGCGCGAAGCAGTTTCTCTTTGAGATCAATGCGCTTTCACGTGGTGAATAACGGACAGGCCGCAAATGTGCGGCAAAAAGTTACGAATCAGTCGCTCGCGTCGACGCGCGTTCGCGTCATGGTTGCGCGTGCTTCATTGAGTGCGTCTTCTCGTGTGCCTCTTGCGACGGTTCGCGCGCTGCGCGGAGGCATCTTGCCACTACGCAATGATTTCAACCGCGCGTCTTCAATGCCAGTCCTCAAACAGGCGTACGTGTGCGAGGGCTCGTCATCCTCGCGCGACAGGTCCAAGGAAGCGCCGCCTCGAGGATTGCAACCTCGAGTGCAAGCAACGCAACCAAAGGGCTCCGTTTTTTCTTCCTCTGAACAGTGCGACCGGACGTTGGTCCGATTCGTGATCCTACGGGCTCGATTAGCTCGGGAAAGGAGTGCCCACTAGTCGCAGCTCGCAGCGGCGGCGCGAGTTCGAGTCCAGACACGAAGACACCAAGCACAGACCAAGCACAAACAACAAAAAATGTTTGCTCCCTCGCAGCAAAAACGGGAGCCGAAGTCGATCGAAGTTGATGCAGAGGAGTGCGCCGGGTGCGCCACTTACTCACCTAACCAGTATGGAAGGGGACGAGCCATGTCGTTTTGGAATAAAGAAAAAGATCGAACGGGATTGCGCCTTGTAGGCGTATCTCTGCTCGCTCTGTCGATCGCCACGACCGGAATCGGTTGCGACGACGCCGGAACAGCACTTGATGCGGGCGGTCTTCCGGGTACCGACACGGGCACCACGGTAGACACGGGCACTTCGGATACGGGTAAAGCCGATACGGGTACCGGCGGCGATACCATTAAGTCAAAGGCAGCAATTCCCGCGTTTAGCGTGGCCGGCGGAACGTACGCGACAGCGCAGACCGTCGCCGTTACAACCACGACGCCGGGCGCGACAATCTATTACACGCTTGACGGGAACCCCCCGAATCGCGGCAGCCTCAAGTATGCGACCCCCCTTGCGATCGCTGCGACCACGACGCTCAACGCTTTTGCCGTGGCGGACAATTACGACGATTCAGACGTCAACGCCGCGACCTACACGATTCAGCAAGTCGTCGCCCCAGCCATTTCGCCAACGATT
>JAHFDX010000228.1 GCA_023248785.1 Myxococcales bacterium | reverse complement strand
TGTCGTTCAAGCGAATCGCATCCGCCGCGCGAGGCTCAAGCGTCTCCAGATCCACTGCGTGAACGATTTCTCGAATCCGAGCTGATACGGTCCTCGTGCCTTGTTTAAGCAACAACGAGTGCGCCGCGTCGAGTGAACATTCGGCAAGCCACACCAGCATCGCTTCGAACGAAGAACCCTTCCAGATGCTCAACGGATCGGTGACGAGAACATCGCCGCGACCGAGATCAATCTCGTCTGCAAGGCGCAATACGACGGCGGACGGTGAAAACGCATGTTCGAGCGGGCCATCATGCGTGTCGATCCCAACGATGGTCGATACCTTACCCGACGGAAGTGCGTGAACGCGATCTCCCACGGCAATCGCGCCCGATGCGATGCTTCCCGCATAGCCTCGATAATCGAGATGAGGGCGCAACACGAGTTGAACGGGGAAGCGAAATGGTTCCGATTGCGCATCGTCGCGCACGTTCACGCGTTCGAGCACATCAAGGAAACTGGGGCCGGCATACCATGGCATGTTTACCGTCTTGTGAACGACGTTGTCACCCAAAGCAGCACTAACTGGAATTGAATGCACACGTCTGAACTCGAGCGCGCTGGTGAGTACCGCTACGTCTCGTGAAATCGCGTCGTACGGCGTTTCTTTATAGCCAACGAGGTCCATCTTATTGATGACAACCACGAGCTCGGAAATTCCGAGGAGCGATGCGATGTACGCATGCCGACGTGTTTGCTGCAAAACGCCTTGGCGCGCGTCGATAAGGATGACCGCAACATGCGCCGTCGAAGCACCCGTCGCCATGTTCCGCGTGTACTGCACGTGGCCGGGAGTGTCGGCGATGATGTACTTGCGCTGCGCCGTCGAAAAATATCGGTACGCAACATCGATGGTAATTCCTTGCTCACGCTCGGTCTTGAGGCCGTCGGTGAACAGCGAAAAATCGAGCTCCAGGCCCCCCATTTTTGAAGCGCGCCTCACAGCCGAAAGTTGATCTTCAAAGATCGCACCCGCGTCGTGAAGCAATCGCCCAATAAGAGTCGACTTGCCATCGTCGACAGATCCCACGACGACAAAGCGCAACAGCTCTTTGCCCTCGTCGTACCCCAGCGCAACCCCCATGCTTGCGTCGGCGGTCATCAGAAGTATCCCTCGCGCTTTTTCACTTCCATCGATCCGTCTTCATCGAGATCGATGAGCCTTCCCTGCCGCTCAGACATACGGGTTTGGTGCATCTCCGCAATCACGTCGGGAAGCGTACGGGCAGAAGAGCGAATGGCCCCCGTCAATGGATAACAACCCAAGGTACGAAATCGAACCCGTTCAAGACGCGGGCGTTCGCCCGGGAAGAGGGGCATCCGGTCGTCATCGACCATGATGAGTGTGCCCTCGCGATCGACGACCTTGCGGTCGTCAGCAAGGTAGAGTGGCACGATCGGAATTCTTTCGAGCAACGTGTAATGCCACACGTCGAACTCCGTCCAGTTCGAGAGCGGGAATACACGCATGCTTTCGCCCTTGCGAATGCGTGTGTTAAAGAGCGACCAGAGCTCGGGTCTCTGGTTCTTCGGATCCCACTGCTGCTGCTGGTCGCGGAACGAAAGCACGCGCTCTTTTGCGCGTGAGCGCTCCTCATCGCGTCGAGCACCTCCAATCGCTGCGTCGAACTGCCACTTGGCAAGCGCCTGCAAGAGCGCCTGCGTCTTCAGAAGGTTCGTGTGCACCTGACTGCCCGACACAAACGGATTGATGCCTTCGGTAATCGCTCGCTCGTTCGTATGCACAAGAAGCCGAAGGCCCCGATCGCGACAGTACCGGTCACGAAACGCAATCATCTCTTTGAACTTCCACGTCGTATCCACGTGCAAGAGCGGAAAGGGAACGGGCGACGGCGCAAACGCCTTCTCCGCAAGCCGCACAAGAACGTTCGAGTCCTTGCCAATGCTGTAGAGAATCACAGGATTCGCAAACTCGGCCGCCACCTCGCGAAGGATATGGATGCTCTCGGCTTCGAGCTCGCGCAGATAGCTCAGGCGATGGGCGGAAACGGCGACGTTCACTTTATTGGACATATGTCTATTATAATGAACGCAGCGCGCAAGCAAAGAACCCACCGCTGAGATGCGGATGAGCTCAGAACTACTTGTTTTCGCAGCGGACGGTCATGGCTCGACCGGAAGCGTTCTTGTCGCCGGTTCGAACGCCCGAGAGGATTTCACACTCGTGATCGGTTTCACAACCAATGCTCTGGCATTCCTTGTCGATGCACCGTTGGTATTTATAGGACGTGGGCAGGTCGCATTCGAGGTCGGTCTGGCATGGTACGACGCATTTCGCGTTGCGGCAGAATGCCTCGACGTTCTTGGTTTGCGCGACGCATTCACGATCCTTGGCGCAACCGCGATCGGCGATGCAGTGCCCGTCGGTGCATACTTCGTCGCCCTTGCATTGGCTCGACTGCGTGCACTTGGGCACACATGCACCAGGTGATTGGCATACGTAGTCTTGTCCGAATTGCCGACAATCGGTGTCCTGTGAGCACATGACACACTGGCCGTCGCTGCACTTGCCAATGGCGCATTCGGTGTCCGAAACGCACCGCCACTCGCACCTTCCGGTATCGCAGGCGATGTTCGCCAGCGTGCAGTCGCAATAGGCCTTGTCCAATTGACAGCTCGTATTGGTTGCCTTCTGCGCATCCGGAAGCAGGTCACAAGCGGTTTTCCAGTTCTTGCAAACTGTGCTCGTCGCATCGAGGCAGCAGTTGTCCGACGTCGAACACTCGAACGCTTTGCATTGCGTTTGGAGTTGCGCGAGCTTTGAGAAATCGGCGAGGACGCACATGCCGCCCTTGCAGGCGAGATCTCCGCTCTCGCACTCGAGCGAATACTCGCAACTTTCGCCTTTCTTCGACTTGCGTGACGTTGAACACGCGATCGATGCGGTGATCAAGGCAAGCGCCGCAAGTCCCCATCCGACCCTACGATTATTCATAAATTCCTCCTCAGACCGAAGTTGCGTGGCTCCCCGCCTCCGCGGCCCTTCCCATAGGTCAGACCTAACCCGTCGTCCACTTCCCCCCGCTTCTTGCGTCCGTTCGAGAGGTCCTTCGAAGGTGTCCGTGCTAGACGGGGACCGTGACGGCTGCCCCTTTGCTCAGCGCTCGTGGGCTCTCAAAAGCGATCGGCGCTCGATCGCTTTTTTCGAACATTGATCTCACGATCGAACCCGGTGCGCGAATCGGGCTCTTGGGACTAAATGGGACTGGAAAATCCTCGCTTTTACGCGTTTTGGCTGGGATCGACGCGCCCGACTCCGGCATTGTCGAGCGACGAACAAACGGCACATTTGAATTTTTGGCCCAGGAACCGGTGCTTGACGGAAGCCTGACGGCACGCGAAATCGCGCGCTCGGGTCTCAAGGATTGGCACGACGCCCAGGAACGATTTCAAGAGATCTCGCGATCCATCAGCGCCGGCAAGTCGGACGATGCGCTGGTGTCCGAGCAGAGCGCGCTCGCCGAGACCATTGAGCACTTGGGCGGATGGGCGCGCGAGCACGAGGTCGACCAGGTTCTCGACAAACTCGGTATTCACGCCCCCGACCAATTGATCCACACATTGAGCGGGGGCGAATTGCGTCGGGTGGCCCTTGCACACCTTCTCGTCGCGAAGCCGGACGTTGCAATCCTCGACGAACCCACAAACCATCTCGACGCGGACACGATTCGCTGGCTGGAAGCGCACGTCCGTTCCGAGTTTACAGGCGCCGTCCTGCTCGTGACCCACGATCGTTACTTTTTGGACGCAGTGTGCACAGGTATTCTTGAGCTCGACCAGGGCGAACTCTTCTCCTACGAAGGCGGTTACACCGATTTTCTCGAGCAGAAGGCGGAGCGTTTGGCTCTTCGCGAGCGAGAGGAAACCGTGCGACTCAATTTGCTGCGGCGTGAACAGGCCTGGCTCCTTCGAGGTGCAAAGGCGCGAACCACAAAGCAAAAAGCACGCATCGACCGGGCCCACGACTTGATCGCCCAAGCGCCGCCCCCGAAGGCCACGTCCGTTGCACTCGGAGGCCTTGAAGGTTCGGCGTCGCGCACCGGAAAAACGATCATTGAGTGTGACGACTTAACCGTCGCGCGCGAGGGAAGAGCGCTCGTGCATAACCTGACCTTGCACCTCGTTCGTGGCGATCGGATTGGAATCATCGGGCCCAATGGCGCCGGAAAGTCATCGCTGCTCGCTGTGATCACGGGCGATCTCGAGCCCGTCAAAGGCACCGTGCGCGTTGGACAGAACACAAGGTTCGGCCAGCTCGATCAAACACGTGCCGCGCTCGAGGACGATTGGTCGGTCTACGATAACGTTGCTGGTTGGAAGGGTGCCGAAGTGACCGGCGGCGGCAAAGTCGCGCTCGGAGAACAAGAGGTCGATCTCCGCGTGTATCTCGAGCGATTTCTTTTTCGCGCTGATCGGCAAAGACAGTTTGTACACAGCCTGTCGGGTGGAGAACGCGCTCGCGTCGCTCTCGCAAAAACGTTGCGCAGCCAAGCCAATGTGCTCCTTCTCGACGAGCCAACCAACGATCTTGATACGTTCACGCTCTCCGCGCTCGAAGAGTTGCTCGAAACGTGGCCAGGATGCGTTCTCGTCGTATCGCACGACAGGTACTTTCTCGATCGCGTTTGCAACCGCATCGTCGCCCTCGATGGCAACGGCGGAGTTGTTGTTTATGCCGGGAATTACGACACGTATGAACGGTGGAAGGCGGAAGAGGAGCGCGAGCGAGAGATTGTGCCAGCCGATTCGCCGAAGGTCGTTAAGAAATATGCCGAAGCGACGTCGGGGTTGAAAGCCCTCACCTACGCCGAACGCATTGAGCTCGACGGGATCATGGAACGAATCGGAGATGCCGAAAGGCGCGTGGAGGCCGCGGAGGTCGTGTTGACTGATACGAATCTGTACAGCCAGGGGGCTGACGCAATGAAGAAGGCCCAAGAAGAACAAGTGCAGGCTTCGCGTGCACTCGAAGGGCTCATGAAGCGATGGGAAGAACTCGAGGGGCGCAACGGCATCAAGCGCTAGAGCCCATTCGTCCTTTGTAACTTCAGTGGTATGGTTGGCACGTGTTCGGCGCTCGAATATTTGCGGCTATTGTTGCGACAGCACCACTTTCGATTGCGACCCCGTCGCGTGCGCAAGATGTGCAAAACGAGACATGCCCGAGTGACATGCGACTCATCGAGCGCCAACACTATGAGGCCCTCGAACGCTCGTGCACCGACCGGCGTGAACGAAAGCACTGCTACGCGTACGACCCAAAAGCCAACCGTGGCATTGGCAAGGCCATGCGCCTTCGTTTTTGCATGGACACCTACGAAGCTCCGAATAAGCGCGGTGAACGGCCGCTCGTGATGCAGTCTGCGGTCTCTGCCGAGAAGTGGTGCACTTCCCGAGGCAAGCGCCTCTGCCGCGAAATCGAGTGGGAGTCTGCGTGTGAAGGCCCGTTACGCACTCCGTGGACCTATGGCTGGCGCGCCGATGGAACGAAGTGCAACAGCGGAAAGATCTGGCAGAAGTTCAACGCCGAGATCCTCTACAAACCCGATGAACGTGCGGTATCCCGCGAGGTCGAACGGTTATGGCAAGGCGAGCCTAGTGGAAGGCGCCCCGAATGCGCGACCCCCGAAGGCGTGCACGACCTCATCGGTAATGTCGAGGAGTGGGTGCTCTCACGCCCTTCGCGGAAATGGAATCGCACGCTCATCGGAGGCTTTTGGGCAAAGCCATGGCCCGGATGCCGAGGAGCCAACGACGCGCACGAGCCGGAATTTCGATTCTACGAAACCGGCTTTCGATGCTGCAAAGATCCGCGTTAGCGAGCTACCCTCACGCGCATGAATAAGCGCTCCGTATTTGCGCTTGGCACTCGCCCCGATGTCGTCTGATCCATCCCTCCGTGTGCCCCTTGGCGACCAGGTCGATCGAACGTCCGAGCCGTTGCGTGAGCGCGTGGTCCAAGCGGCAGCTCTGGATCCCATCTCACCCATCGAACCTCCCCAAGGTACGCCATGTGTGCGCGCGGTGGATGTGGTGGAAAGCACTGCCTTCCGTAAGCACGTACATCTCGTCGACACGCGCGGCTCGTCGATGGCATGGGTTGCGGCGCATCTCGCAAAGACGAGACGCGTCGTGTGCGTGGTTCCAGATACGGACGACGCACGGCAGTTCGCCAACAACGTGCGTTTTTTTGGCGCACACGACGACGCGTCGGTCCTCGTGCTTCCGTCTGCTGAACATTCTCCCTACGCAGACGTAAGCCCCGATCGAAGACTCTCAATGGCGCGTCTCGCTGTGCTTCACACCCTGCGCCACGATCTTCCTTGGCGCATGCTCGTGGTCCCGGCACCTGCGCTGATTCG
>JAHFDX010000227.1:1775-6459 GCA_023248785.1 Myxococcales bacterium | reverse complement strand
GTTAACTTCACGTGCCTCATTCCGACCGATAATCCTCAGATCCCATCACCAGAGCGCGTCGACCTGCGCGGGATGTTGAAGCACTTTTTGACGTTCCGGTTCGACGTCGTCACAAAGCGAATTGCATTTGATCACGACGCATTACGACGGCGCATTCATGTGCTCGAAGGCTTTGCGAAAATCTTCGATGCACTCGACGAGACCATCCGCATCATCCGCAAGTCGCAGGGGAAAAAAGACGCCGCCGAGAAGCTTATGGCTCGCTTCAAGATGGATGCAGACCAAGTCGAAGCGATTCTCGAATTGAAGCTCTATCGCCTTGCCCAGCTCGAGATAAACCTCATTCGCGAAGAGCTTGGTGAGAAATCCAAAGAGGCAAGTCGACTCGCCAGCTTGCTGAAGAGTCCTGCGGCGCGATGGAAAGTGATTCGCTCAGAGTTTGAGGATCTGAAGACGCGCTATTCCGACAAGCGGCGTACGAAGATTGGAGGCGCCACTGACGAGCCCGAGTACGACGCCGAAGCGTTTATTGTTGATGAAGATGCGACTGTGCTTCTCACGCAACAAGGTTGGGTCAAGCGTCAGCGCGAGGTGAAAGATCTCAGCTCCACGCGCGTGCGCGAGGGCGACAATGTGATTTCGGTTAGCTTCGGTAGCACCAAGTCGAGCCTTGCGTTCTTCTCTAACCTCGGGACGTGTTACGTGTGCCGCATTGTCGATGTTCAACAAACGACGGGTTACGGCGATCCGATTCAGAAGCTCTTCAAGATGACGGACGGTGAACGCATTGTTTCGATGATGAGCTTCGATCCGCGCGTGCTTGAGGTGCCTGAAGCGACAGAGGGTGTGCAAGAGCCGGAACCGCCGCTTGCAGTAGTGGTCACCAAGTCCGGACAAATGCTGCGGTTGTCGCTGCGTGTCCATCGCGACCCCTCAACGCGTGCAGGACGAAAGTACGCACGACTGTCAGATGGAGACGAGGTCGTTTTCGTTTCTGTGTGTGGCCCCAAAAAGCAACACGTCGCTGCGTGTACGCGAAATGGTTTTGCTCTCGCAACGGACATTGAAGGAGCTCCCTTGCTCGCTGGCGCAGGCAAAGGCGTCATGCTGATGAAGGTGGCAGACGATGACGCAGTCGTGGGCGCCACGATCTTGACCAAGTCGAACGACGAGTTCACCGTCGAGACCGACAAGGGCAAGCAAAACACGGTCAGTATGGCGTACATCATGGGAGCGCGGGCCTCGCGCGGTGAGCAGCTCGTCAAACGGTCCTCGGTCGTGCGGGTGGTGCTACCGGATCTCGTGTTGCCGGGTGAGGGAAACGCATGACGCAAGAGACGACCTACACCGCAAAGGACATCGAGGTACTGGAGGGTCTCGAGCCTGTTCGCAAGCGCCCTGCGATGTACATTGGCGGCACGGACGTGCGGGGTTTTCACCACTTGCTTTGGGAGATTGTCGACAACGCCGTAGACGAGGCCATCAACGGACATGCAAAACGCATCGACGTGGTCCTCGATGCCGACAAAAAAGGGGCCACCGTTAATGACGACGGTCGCGGCATTCCGGTGGACGTACACCCGAAATATAAGAAATCCGCGCTTGAATTAATTATGTGTACATTGCATTCGGGTGGCAAGTTTGGCGGCAAGAATTACCAGGTAGCGGGCGGCCTTCATGGGGTTGGGTCATCGGTCGTGAACGCGCTTTCCGAACACATGGTGGCTACTGTGCGGCGGGGCGGCCAGGAGTTCAAACAGTCGTACGCGCGGGGTACTCCGACGTCGAAGCTTCAGAAGGTGGGTCCAACGCGATCGCACGGCACATCGATTTACTTTCGACCGGACACCGACGTTTTCGGAAAGGGAATCACGTTCCAGTCCGACACTGTGCTCGAGCGACTCGAAGCAAAAAGCTATCTGCACAAAGGTCTCAAGCTTACCTTCCGTGCCTCGCCTGATACCCAGGCTGTCACGCTCGAACATCCGGGTGGGATCGTCGAATACCTGCAGAAGGTCATTCACGAGCGAGGCAAGGGCGCTGTGCATCCGCAACCGTTCGCGCTTGAGCGTGAAGATCCGTTGCGCATCGAACTCGCCCTCAATTGGACAGAATCAACCGACGAGTTTGTAAAGAGTTACGCGAACGGAATACCAACCCCGTCCGGCGGGACGCACGAAGCGGGGCTCAAGCAGGCCATCGTTAAGGCGGTGCGCAACTACATCACGACGCACGAGCTCACGCCAAAAGGTGTCACCATTACCGCGGAGGACATCCGCGAAGGCATCGTTGCTGTTCTCAGCGTGTACGTCGCCGAGCCGCAATTTCAAGGGCAAACGAAGGATCGTTTGAACAATCCCGAAGTGCAAGGTGACGTTGAAACGTCCGTACGGACTGCGCTCGAGCAATGGCTACACGACAACAAGCGCACGAGCGAAGGTATCCTCTTGCGCATCGTTCTTGCGGCGCGCGCACGTGAAGCAAGCCGGGCGGCGATTAGCGAGGTCAAACGCAAAGGCGCAGTGAGTCACCGGCTCAACTTACCAGGCAAACTGGCCGACTGTTCGAGCACCGATCCCGCGTCGAGCGAGTTGTTCCTTGTCGAGGGCGACAGCGCCGGTGGCAACGCAAAGCAAGGGCGTGATCGCAAGACGCAAGCCATCCTTCCGCTGAGAGGGAAGGTGCTCAACACAGAGCGAGCCGGTGCCCAAGCGATCGTCGGCAACAAGGAGCTTCAAGACATCGTGTCCGCTTTAGGATGCGGCGTTGGTAACGATTTTGATCTCGCTAAGCTGCGCTATGGTCGCATCTTCCTTTTGATGGATGCCGACAGTGACGGGTACCACATCTCCACGTTGCTTCTCACCTTCTTCTATCGCCATCTTCCGGGACTTGTTCGCAACGGGCACATCTACTTGGCAATGCCACCGCTCTATCGAATCGATGCGGGCAAGCAAACGCACTGGGCGCTCGACGAGGTCGAGAAGGAGCGCGTGCTTGCGGCCCTCCCCAAGAACAGCAAGCCTGAGGTCAGCCGTTTCAAAGGCCTTGGCGAGATGAGTGCGGATGAGCTGAAGACGACGACGCTCGATCCGAAAAGGCGGCGTGCGCTGCGTGTTATGATCGATCACGAGCTCGACACCGATCGCATCGTGAACGAATTGATGGGCAAAGACCCCGCACCACGCTTTCGCTTCATCATGGGTCATGCGGGGCAAGCTCATGCGGAGGATCTCGATGTCTGACTTCGTCGCAAAGATTGCTTCAATTGCAACGTGATTGCGACGCGACGATCCCTAGGCGGCTCGCACTTCTCGTGGTACCTGCCCCAGGCGGGGTTGTTGAGGGGGATTCGCGACGAATCACGGTGGCGGGGAGCGCATGAAAAAGCAGGTATGGTATTGGGCGATTTTGGCCTCAGCGCCTTTGGCATGCTCGACCACGAGCGAATCGCGCTTCGGCACCCAAGTTGATGGCGGAAGCGAAAACAGCAGTGGCAGCAGTGGAGATCAGGCAAACGGCAATTCGTTTTCGACGGGTACAGACAACAACGGAAAACCCTCGTGTGTCCAGTCACCGAAGAACTACGACATTCCAGGCAACGGTTGTGATGACGACGGCGACGGAGCGACGGACAATGTGATCAAGTGTGATGATTCGCTCTCCGTTGATGGCAATGCTGCTGACTTTGCCAAAGCGCTCGGACTCTGCCGGAGTGGCAGCGACGGAGGTTGGGGTGTCCTCAGCGCGGAGTACCGCGGTGGCTACAACAAATCGGGGAAGCTCAACAATGACCAGCATGGAATCCTCGCGAAGTTTGGCGATGTGATTAAGCCGCGCGAGGGCGCCCGAATAGGCGTGATCAGCTCGGGGTATGCGCGCGAATTCAACGCATCGAATGGCCAGTCGAAGTGCTTCGTCGACCTTGGGACGATGGGGAACACGGGGTCCGACGTGCTTCCAGGGTATCCGAAACAGGTCACGGGTTGCACAGCGAGCAAAGTCGTCAACGACGTCATCGTTGTACGCCTCAAAATCCGAGTGCCCGCGAATGCAAAGGGCATCGCCTTCGATTTCAACTTCTTCACGAGCGAGTGGCCAGCCTTTGTTTGCTCAAACTACAACGATGCGTTTCTCGCGGTGTTGAAGTCAGAGGCGTTCAACGGAGGCACACCTGAGAACATCTCGTTCGATCCCAATAAGAATCCCGTTAGCGTAAACAACGACTTCTTCGATCGCTGTACTCCCAACGTGACGACTGGCTGCCTTGGCGACAGGGCGGCGAAGTCGACCTGCGCAGCGGGCGAAAATGAGCTCAGGGGCACCGGCTACTATTGCAAGGCCGCGTACTGCGGGATCATGGGTTCCCGAGACGAGAGCACCGGTGGCGGCGCCACGGGCTGGTTAGAGACCAAGGCTCCCGTCAAGCAAGGCGAAGAAATTCAGCTCGATTTCATGATTTGGGACACCGGCGACAGTGCCCTGAATTCGTCCACGCTCATCGACAACTTCCGTTGGGAAGCATCGGATACGACAACGGTCACCGAGCGCCCTCGGTAACGAGCGTACGAGCCGAACGAGCCCAACGAAACAGTTGACAGCCATTGCGGCCGATTGCCTGATCGAAGAGATGCCTCTCTTCGAAAAAATCCTCATTGCAAACCGCGGCGAAATTGCTCGCCGG
>JAHFDX010000227.1:0-1765 GCA_023248785.1 Myxococcales bacterium | reverse complement strand
GCTGTTTATTCCGATGCGGACGAAGGAGCGCCTCACACGGTTGAGGCCGACGAAGCCCATCGCATCGGGCCACCGCCTCCGAAGGATTCGTATCTCGTCATAGACCATTTGATCGACGTCCTAAAAAAGACGGGAGCTGCAGCGGTCCATCCGGGGTACGGGTTTCTCAGCGAAAAGTCGGCCTTCTGTCGCGCGGTTCGAGACGCAGGGGCAGTGTTTATTGGCCCCTCGCCGGACGTGCTCGATGCATTTGGCGACAAGATGAAGGCGCGTCACGTTGCGCTTTCGGCGGGAACCGCTCCCGTCCCAGGGACCAACGATCCGGTAGGCATTGAAACACCTGAGCAGATCGAAGTGGTCAAAGCTGTTGCGCGCGAAATCGGTTATCCGATCGTCGTTAAGGCGGTGGGCGGCGGCGGCGGTATCGGCATGCAGGTGGTCTTGGATGAGGCGGCTCTCGAGCGAGCGCTGAGAAGTTGTTCCGATCGCGGGCGCGCGGCGTTCGCGGATGCACGTGTGTACGTCGAACGGTACGTGTCACAACCAAGGCACATTGAAGTGCAGGTGTTCTGCGATACTCACGGACAAGCGTTTGCGCTTGGTGAGCGCGAATGCAGCGTGCAACGTCGTCACCAGAAGATTGTCGAGGAGAGCCCATCGCCCGCGAAGTTCTTCAAAGGACCGGAGGGGGAATCCAGGCGTCGTTCGTTGCTCGAATCGACGCTCCGGGTGGTGAAGAGTGTTGGTTACGTCGGGGCCGGAACTTGCGAGTTCATCGCGGACGCGGACGGCAATTTGTTCTTTCTTGAAGTCAACGCGCGTTTGCAGGTAGAGCACCCCGTGACCGAGATGGTGACGGGATTGGATCTCGTTGAATGGCAGATTCGGGTCGCAGCCGGCGAGCGACTGCCGGATTGGTCCACGCTTCGTTCGAAGGGTCATGCGATCGAAGTGCGCGTCTACGCGGAAGACCCTGCCAAGGGGTTCATTCCAAAGCCAGGCGCCATCGACACCTTGGACTGGGCGGGTGGCTTTGGCGACCGACAGAACGACAGCCTGCGCATCGAGTCGGGCGTGCGTGCAGGTTCGAAGGTCACGCCCTTTTACGACCCGATGGTCGCGAAGGTAGTTGCATGGGCCGAGTCACGCGAACAAACCATTCGCGATTTGGAATCGGCGTTGGAACGCACCACGCTTGAGCCGTGCGTTACGAACCTTGCATTCTTGCGTCGCGTGCTGTTGTCGGACGCATTTGGGTCCGGTCAGTACGACACAAAGTTCGCCGAGACGTTCGCGAAACAGCAGAGTTGAGCCCAGTATTTGGGGGGTCAAAGAGCAGATGTCCCTCAATTGGAGCATTGCCTGAGCAAGTGTGCGTGCTATCGCTGACATCTGCACGAGGTGTGTCGGATGAGATTCAGCATCGCTTTGTTCGCGGTCGTTGGGGCGGTCGGTTGTTTTAGCTCGTCTGACCCTAAGTTCCTCGAAGATCCGGGCACCACGCTGCCGGGAGACGTTGACGCAGGCGTCGTTCCTGATGGCGGCGTTGTCCCTTCGGGACCCGCGGCCGTCGTCGTGTCGGCAACCACGGTTGACTTCGGCGATGTCGAGTGCGGAAGCGCAGCACCGAAAAACAAAACACTCGAGATTGCCAACATGGGAGCGGAAACTCTCACCTGGAGCGCAGAGCTCGGGGCTAGCTCGCAGTTCAAGCTTTCGGGTCCAACTACCGGAACCCTCGAGGGTGGCAAGTCGGCGGCGATTA
>JAHFDX010000226.1:4460-6477 GCA_023248785.1 Myxococcales bacterium | reverse complement strand
TCTGTAGTCCTACGAGCCGTCTGTTCAATTCCCCTCGTTACAAAACCGATACACAGAC
The DNA here is from genome assembly GCA_023248785.1 of Myxococcales bacterium. Taxonomy (GTDB): domain Bacteria; phylum Myxococcota_A; class Polyangia; order Polyangiales; family Polyangiaceae; genus JAHFDX01. The sequence goes on along the minus strand of JAHFDX010000226.1, from coordinate 6,419 downwards.
CCAACGTTTCTTTCCCAACCATCCCGCCAAAGGCCGGTGCGAGCTCAGGATGACATGGCGTGGTGGTCGCTCAGGATGACGTGGTGAGTAGGGGCGGCCGTGTCAACCTAAAAAAGCGGACTAGATGATCGAGAAGGTACAACAGCGCGGCGCCAATGAACACGCGCAGTGGAAGGCATCGAGCGGGATCCTGCTTTTGCTTTGTGCGGCGCTCGCATTGGGTTGGGCGAACACGCACGCTGCGAGTTATCAAGCTGTGTTCGAGTACCCGCTCGCCATACCGACGGGTTCACCGCCGATTCGCTTCTCGGTGCGAGCCCTTATCAACGACGGACTGATGACGCTCTTTTTCCTCGTCGTTGGAATAGAGATCAAACGGGAACTGGTGGTTGGCGAACTCAACACCATCGCTAAGGCGACCCTTCCAGCGTTCGCAGCGCTCGGAGGCATGGTGGTTCCCGCATGCCTGTTTGTCGCGTTCAACTCGCGTGGGTTGGGTTTGCGCGGTTGGGGAATTCCGATGGCGACCGACATCGCGTTGTGCATCGGTATTTTCGCTCTGCTTAAGACGCATGTTCCCCGCGGGCTTGTCGTATTCATCACGGCGCTCGCGATCTTCGACGACATCGGAGGCGTTCTGGTGATTGCTTTGTTTTATGGACACAGCGTGAGCGTGGCGTGGTTGTGCGGCGCGAGTGTTCTTAGTTTGATCCTTCTCGGGATGAATCGCGGAGGCGTGATGAACGGCCTTGCGTACGCTCTTGTTGGATGTGGCCTGTGGTATGGGCTTCATCGGGGTGGTGTTCACGCGACGATTGCTGGCATCGTTCTTGGCTTGATGATCCCGACTCGATCGCAACGAGTGTCGCCCCCGCGCTTCGCAGAGTCTCTGCATTTGTTCGTGTCCTTTGTGGTGATGCCCCTGTTCGCGCTCGCTAACGCGGGGGTTTCGATGCGCGGTGGTGTTCGCGATGCGGCGAGCCCCGTTGCCCTTGGGACTGCCCTCGGCTTGTTCGTGGGCAAACCGCTCGGCGTGTTTGGCATGACGGTGCTCTCGATCAAACTCCGCCTGGCCGAGGCACCCGCATCTGCGACGCGCATTCAGCTCTTTGGCGCTGCGATCCTGACCGGCATGGGGTTCACCGTGGCATTGTTTATTGGAGATCTCGCGTACGACAGCGCTCCGGAGCTTCTCGATCAAGCGAAGGTGGGCGTGCTTCTCGGAACGATCGTGTCGGGGATTTTGGGGTTCGTGGTTCTGCGACTCTGTCGCTCTGCGTCGCCCGCACCCTGTCGCCGCAGTCCGAGTTGAGCCACGTTCGCCCACGCTCGAAGTGCGAATTGACCATAAAATAGGAGCAAATCAGCGATCTGCGTGCGGACGGGATGGAGGCACGGATTCTGCTGAATGCTCTCGTGCTCCGACCCATTGCACGCTTCGTGAAGTGGACGGGAGTATATGTCGAACGAAGTTACATTCGATGGAGCCTGCCATGCGTTACTCAGTCTATTCGTGCGTGCTCGTGGTTGTTTCAGTGGGTGTTCTCACGGCGTGCGCTGGACGTTCGCTCGGCGTGGACGAGGGCCAAGGTGTGACGCCGGGCGACGGTGGCCCCGGGCAACAGGCAGATACAGGTCCTATCGACGGAGGTCCGATCGCCGACGTTCATTCCATTCCGGTGAAGCCGGACGCGCTGCCCCCGGAGGATCCAAACAATCCGAAGGGTCACGTCGATGGCACCATCACCGGCGATCCAAGCTGCCCCAAAACTTTGTCTTCCTTTCAAGAAAACTGCAGCGTGCCCGGTGCCGTTTGCGATGTGACGCTGGGTGCGCAATGCACTGGAACCAAGCTTCGATACATGTGCGTGCACTATGATTCGTACAGCCCATTTTATTGGGTCGAAGCGCACCAGCCGTCCCTTGAATGTTCGTGTCCTAAGCAACGCCCGGCGGAAG
>JAHFDX010000226.1:0-4450 GCA_023248785.1 Myxococcales bacterium | reverse complement strand
CGTCGTGTGAAATCTCGCTTCCGCGAGAATGCACCTATACAAATCCGATTTGTCCAAGCGACAACTACGCGCGATTGACGTACTCGTGCCAGCAGGGACGTGGAGGTGGTTACTGGACCAATTATGGCGGATGGTGCTCATCGGGACCATGGGATGGTGGCTGGCCTGACCCGGACGCCGGATGGGACGAACCCTCGCATGCGTCGGACGGAGGTACACCTAGGCAAAATTAAGCAGTCGAAGCAGCTTTCGCGAGAACAGGTCGCTCTCGTCATCGCGTGACAGTTCCTTGTTGGAAAAGGGTGATTGAGCTGCGTGATGGCCCATCGAGACGGGCGCCAGCCACCGCTGCGTGTTAATTCCCAGGCTCACGCACGTTCGTGCATTTGCCCTTAACGGGGCGACGGGGCAAGGGATGGGACGAGGCGGCGCTGCAATCAAAGCTCAACGGTGCATAGCTCAACCAAGGCTGGCCTTTGGAATGGCCGGCTTCATGCTTGCCATGGGTTGCTCTGGCTCAGCCGGCGAGAACGTTGGATCGAGCGAGGAACCGCTTTCAACCGTTTGCCAAACCGGAGACGTCGTTCCAGGGATCGACGTCTCGAAGTACCAGGGCACCATTGATTGGACGCAAGTGAAGGGAAGTGGCGTCGTCTTTGCGTTTGCACGAACGAACGACGGAACGTACCTCGACCCGGATTTTGCGGCGAATTGGAAGGGCATGAAATCCGCGGGGATCATTCGTGGGGCGTATCAGTTTTTCCGCGACTCCATGAGCGGAGCCGATCAAGCGGACATCATGTTGAACGCGATGGGCACGCTCGAGGAAACGGACTTGCCGCCGGTGCTCGATGTCGAAAACGGATCCATTTCGATCGCCGTTCCACTGTCGACCAAGCAAACGATCATCTCCGATTGGGTTGCATACATGAAGACCAAGACGGGTCGCTTGCCGCTCGTATACACCGGCCCGTATTTTTGGCGCGACAGCATCAAGGCGTTTGACGTAAGGCCGGTATCGCTATGGGTGGCGCACTACACGAGCAAAAAATACTGCCCGTTGGTTCCCGAACCATGGACCGCGTGGACGTTTCATCAGTGGGGTGTGACCGACAAGGGAACGGTGCCGGGTATCAACGCGAGTGTTGACCGCGATGTCTTCAACGGAAACCAAGCAGCGCTTGAGGCGTTCGTGAAGGCGTCGCACCTCGACGCAGGTGTTACTGGTGTTGACGCAGGCGTAGATGGATCGATCAGTTCGAGCGATAGCAACGCTCATTTGGGTGTGAAGCCTACGAGCCCACCAGACGCGGGCACGCAGGCAAATGTGATGAGTAGTCTGCCGGCCGTTGAGGATGATGGCGGATGCACCGTCGGGCGCCGTTCCACGCGCGCAGGTGGGAGCCTCGGCGTGTTCGCATTCGTTGCTGCGCTGGTACGTCGCCGTCGAAGACGGGATTACTCAGCCGCACACTCGGACTGACAAGACTGGCTCAAGCAGTTGGTTAGAGACTGAAAAAGAGATGCGCCGTTTGGGAATCGGTTCATGCAGCCCGTCGTGCAGCTCTCCGTCATGCACGATGATGCGCACGCCACTACATCGACACAGTCTCGATTGTCGAAGCAACTTGCGAGCGTGGAGCAACACTTTGTGCTTACGCAGGCTCCGCAGGTTGGCGAATCGAAGGCAGTCTTTGAGAGCTCGGCGCACCTCGCCGAGAGGTTGGCGTCCGACCCTGCGTCGGAGCTTGTCGAATTGCCGGCCCCCGACGTGCCCTCTGTGGCCTCGGTGGATGTGCCGCACTTGCCAGCTACGCTGCAAGGGGTGCTGGAATTCGTGCACCCATAGGTGACAATTGAACCGGCTAAGAAGCCAAGAATTCGCAAGCTTAAGTTCATTATGTGCGAAAGCATGACACAGAAGGAGCGGAGAGCCAGCTGGCGAGTGCTCGAAGCCTCTGGAAAAAAAGGTGTTCAGGATCAGGTCCTTACACGTTCGGCTCAGCCGCACCCGGCTCTTCGACTGCGCGAAGGGCCTCTTCATACGATTTTGCCATTTCGTCCGCGTGTCGCTCGCGTCGGATCGAATGGCGCCATGCCCAAACCCCCGAAGCCGCAACCAGAGCTCCCGTAAACGCAACGGTCCTGTGCACACTGGCCGACGGGGTATGGACGTACGCATATGTTAGAAACACCGCAGCGATCGCCCAAAGAACTACGAACGCAGGGCGCTTTCGTTGCTCGAGGCGTGCTTGTCCTTGTGAATGTGTGCGACCCCAGAGCAGATAGTCGCGCGTGGTTTGCGCAAGGACTTTCATGCTTGGCGCAAGCGATCGCCACACCGAGAACGCAAATCCCAAGAACCAAGCCATGAGTGTCGAAACGAGCGCCATGCCATACCAATCGTGCCGGACGACATTTTGACTGAGCGCAAAAGCGAGGTACGCAAAGGCCACCGATAGGCTGCCCAGTCGCCATCGAAACGTCCTGGTCTCGGCTTTCACCACGTTGACCAAGAGTGGCGTGACCGCGCTGTTCGATTTGTACTGCAAGGTCCACATTGCAATCTCCTCCTTCTCGTTCTGTGACGGCGTAGTCATGATGAGCCTCCGAGTATCTTTCGAAGCGCGTCCTTCGCCCGATTGAGGCGCACGGCAACGTTGTTCGTCGTGATTCCAAGAACGTCCGCAATCTCGTCGTGTGACAACTCCTCAAGTGCGAGGGTCAAGACCTGCCGATGCCCGAGCGGCAGGGCGCGAATTGCGTTGAGTAACCGCTCTCGTCGCTCGTGCTGATCAAGTGCTGCCTCGGGGGTCGGTCTGTAGTCGGGAGGTTCTTCCACTTCGTCGAGGTTCGCGTGTCTTTTGCGGCGGCATGCCCAGGTGAGCCCCTGATTGTGTGCAATGCGAAAAGCAAATGTTCGCTCCGAGCACTCCCCGCGAAACGTGGCGAACGCGCGCCACATTGCAAGTCCAACTTCTTGCGTGAGATCTTCGTGCTCGGCAGGTGTGCGGGCGTAGGAAGAGATGACGCGCGAAATCCCAGCGCCGTGTTCCTCCGTAATCCGCTCGAATTGTTGTTCGCGCGTCTTCCGGTTCACGAGCAAGCGAAGGTCAGCGAGAAGCGAATCACCCAGCATGGTGTGCTGTTAGGCTAGGCAACGCAAAAACTCTTACAAGAAATCGACGTAACCGTGCGTTCACGCGCTCAAGGCTTCAGGATCCCCCGGCGAAGATTCAACCGGACGCTTGTAGTCGCACTCCTTGTTGAGGCAGGCAATCATCGGCTTCGCCTTCGTGCCGCCGAACACCAAGAAGGGCGCCGCGCACTTTGGACAGGGCTCTGGAATGGGCTTCTGCCACGACTTGAAGTCGCACTTGACCGTTTCGTCGCTGTACTTTGAGCAACCATAGAACGTGCGTCCGCCGCGTTTTTTCGACTTGATTTCGATGATGTCGCCGCCGCACTTCGGGCATGGGATGCCGATGGGCACGGGCCGCGCGTTCTTGCATTCCGGGTAGCCTGTGCACGACAAAAACTCACCGAAGCGCCCCGTGCGAATGACCATCGGCTTTCCACACTTGTCGCAAACGATGTTCGTTTCCTTCACTGCGGGGCCGGACGCCGGACCCGTTCCATCAGGGCCGAGGTCGCGCGTGTGTTTGCACTTCGGATAATTCGAGCAGCCGAGGAACCATCCGTTCTTCGACCACCGTTTCATCATCTTGCCTTCTTTGCACTCGTCGCAGACCTGATCGGTCATCTCGGGCTCGGGATTCCACCGCTTGCCCTTCTTGCTCGCATCGAGTTGCTCGCGAAAGCGTTTGTAGAATCGGCCGAGCAACGTTTCGCGTTGCTCTTTGCCTTCTTCCACGGCGTCGAGCTCGTCTTCCATTTTCGACGTGAACGCCGGGTCCATGAAGTCGAGCTCGCTTCGCACAAGACCGTCGACCACGAACTTTCCAAGCGTGGTGGGCTTGAACGCACGGCCGTCGATTTTTTCGACGTAATCACGCGCCTGCACCTTGCTGATGATTTCGGCGTACGTGCTAGGTCGTCCGATGCCGCGCTCTTCAAGCTCTTTGACGAGCGAACCTTCGCTGTAGCGCGCAGGCGGTTGGGTAAACTTTTGATCGGTCACTATTCCCGGTGGAGTCGAAAGTGTAAGGGCCGCGCCCTCACTCAGATCGGGAAGAGCTGCATCTTCGCTTTCGACGTCGCGCTTGGCATCGCCTTCGGTTGGTTCGGCTTCCTCGCCCGCAAGCTCGCCCTTGTCGGCAGTCTTCCCGTACGCCTCGAGCCAGCCCGCAAACTTGAGAATGCGTCCACTCGCGCGAAGCGTGTACTTCGTTGCGGGAGCCTTGGCTTCGACGTCGATCGCGGTTTGGTCGTACAACGCCTCGCGCATTTGGCTTGCGACGAATCGGTCCCAAATGAGCTTGTAGATCTT
>JAHFDX010000225.1 GCA_023248785.1 Myxococcales bacterium | reverse complement strand
GCGAGGCGTGAACCCCACGTTTCGCGCGTTCGTGCGCTTGTGACGCAGCAGGCTGAGCCTACGGACACACGGTTACCTTGCCCGCGTCCGCTGCAACGGGCGGCGCGAGCAAATCCGGGCACCCGTCGAATTCGAACATGTCGAGTAGTGCGTCCGCGTTCGCATCGCGCGCGGTGAGGGCGGGCAAGTCGAACAGCGTTTCAACGAGCCTAAGTGTCGAGGTGTGATCGTGCGTGGTGTGCGAAACGTATCCAGGTCGTGCCCACGGCGAAACGAGCACCATCGGAACGCGAATGCCTAAACGATCGAACGCCGTTTGGTCCGCACTCGGGATACACGCCTTCGGTGGCGGCATGTGATCCGCCAGGCCGCCCGACTCATCGTATGTAAGGATGATGGCTAACTTTGACCAAAGCGGGCTCGCGATCGCCGCATCGTAGAGTTTGTGTTCCCAGTTCTCTCCGCCATGGATCTCGTTGGGAGGATGCTCGTCCTCAGATTCTCCGCCCGGATCTACGTAAGAAACTTGCGGCAACGTGCCGTCTTTGAGCGCAGACAGAAGCGCTGAGAACTTGTGCAGCCCTGCATGTGTCGATTTCCAGCCAATACAATCTTGTCGCCCGGAGCCGTCGGTATAAACGCCCCACGTAATCTTGGCCGTGTCCATCGCATCATAAATGGTCGGGACGCTGATCGTTTTCTGGCCCGTGGTGGTCACGCCATCGGACGTTGCCGCGTAGAGGTAATCGCGATTGGCCCACGTTCCACCAAGCGCGGAGCCGAAGTAGTGGTCTGACATCGCGTACGACTTTGCTAAAAAGTAATAAAAAGGCAGGTCGGTTTGGTCGTAGTACCCCATCACGTAGTGGCCATCGCTCGAGGCCGTGTCTGCGCTCGTCACGAAGCCGTCCATTTTCCCCTGATTCCAACCGGCCACCATCGCCGAACCTTGATGCGGCGGATCTGCGGGGAGGCATCCGGAGTCGAGGTGAAATGGTTTGACCGAGGCGTCGTTCTTGTCTGGGTTTGAAAACGAAGCGGGCGGGCCTTCGACGTCGGTCTTGCCGGTGGCCGTCAGTCGCCCGAAGTAGTGATCAAACGAACGATTTTCCTGCGTCACAATGATGACGTGTTTGATCGGAATCGCCGCTCGTTCTGATGCCGTAAGACTGAGCGTGTCACTCGCCCGTGCGCCCGACTTAAACGTACACGCCGAGCGCTTCGCAGCTGCGAGATCGCTCAGGCCAATGTTCGTGCACGTATTTGCGTCGCCATCGGCACGCGATGAGTCGACTTGCGATGATTCGGACGCGGAGTCTGCAACGCTTGCATCCGAATCGCCGAGACTCGTGTCGAACGCGGAGGGCGATCCTTCCGCCGAAGAGTCCGGGCCGCCTTGCCCGGCATCTTCACTGCTACACCCGACGAGGGTGATCACGAGACCGCAGACTGCTTGCGTGTGAAGTGAGCGTCGAGCCATGGTGTCTCCCCTGTGACTGTTCCTACAAGAGTTTCTCCAAGATTCGATCCAGCTGGTCCAAGTTCGCATACGGGATGGCAACCTCGCCTCGATTGCCTCGGTCGCGCACCTCGACCTTCATTCCGAGCGCACGCGTTAATCTCGTTTCCAGGTCGCGCACGCTTGTGGACTTCTCTCCGCCTGCAGCGCTCGTTGTTGCAGCACTCGCGCGGCCCTTGTTCGCATTTCGCACGAGTTGTTCGGTCGCACGCACGTTTAGTTTGCCACGCAACACCTGTTCGGCGACTTTATCGAGCTTCGAAGCGTCTTTCAGACCGAGAAGCGCGCGCGCATGTCCTTCGGTGAGTTCTCCGGAAACGACCTTGCTTCGAATGGCTGCCGGAAGCTTGAGAAGGCGAAGCGTATTTGTAATCGTGGTGCGATCTTTGCCAAGTCGCTCCGCAAGTCGCTCCTGCGTGTACGCGTGTTCCTTCAATAGTCGTTCGAGTGCTTCAGCGAGCTCAATGGGGCTTAGGTCTTCACGCTGAACATTTTCAATGAGAGCGAGTTCAAATGCGTCTTCGGACGAGACGTCTTTGACCACGACGAGCGCTTCCAAGATGCCCGCGCGTTGTAGCGCGCGCCAACGTCGTTCACCCGCGATGAGCTCGAACGAATCTCCTCCGCGAACGCGACGAACGACGAGCGGTTCGAGCAATCCGTGTTCGCGAATCGATTGGGCGAGTTCGTCGAGCTTTACCGCGTTAAAGTGCTGTCGGGGTTGCCCTCTTTGCGGCTCGATTTTGTCGAGCGCACATGAAAAGACATTCTTGTCGCCATACGACGGCGGCGGGGTGCTCGATGGAAGGAGCGCATCGAGCCCTCGGCCGAGCGCACGTCGTTTCATAGACGGATCGGAATGAATGGTCATGATGTCGCTGCGTCGCCGCCGAGGATTTCACGCGCAAGCGATAGGTATCCTTGCGCACCTTTCGAAGATACGTCGTAAAGAAGCGCGGGCTTTCCGTGCGACGGGGCTTCTGAAAGCCTCACGTTGCGCGGGATGACCGACTCGAATACATGAAAGTGGTTCTTCACTTCGTTCGCGACCTGATGAGCAAGGTTGTTGCGAGGATCGAACATCGTCAGCACGATCCCTTTGACGCCGAGGGACGGATTGAGGCCCGCGCGCACACGGTCGATCGTGGCCATCAAATGCGTGAGCCCCTCAAGCGCGTAATACTCGCACTGCAAAGGAACAATGACCTCTTGTGCCGCAACCAGCGCATTGACGGTGAGCAGCCCAAGCGAGGGCGGACAGTCGATCAAAATATAATCGTACGACGTATCCTCTTGCACCTTCGTGATCGCATCGCGCAAGCGCACCGCGCGATCCGCTTCATCGACAAGCTCGAGCTCGGCAGCAACCAAGTCTTGCGTGGAAGGAACCACAAAGAGATTGCGCACCGCGGTTGGGCTTGCAACTTCCCCGAGTGAAGCCCTGCCGATGAGGGCGTCGTACACGCTTTTATGCACGCCCTTTGGATGCACCCCCACGCCGCTGCTCGCGTTGCCCTGCGGATCCATATCGATGAGCAGCGTGCGACGTTCTGCAGCGGCAAGACTCGCGGCGAGATTCACCGCCGTCGTCGTCTTGCCGACGCCACCTTTTTGATTCACGACGGCAACAATTCGGCTCGCTTTGCTCATCCGAACTTCAACTTCTTACCTTCGCTGAAGGTCGGCGAGATCATTTCGATGCACTTTTTTTCGCTCAGCGCAAGTCACGTAGTACGTTGTCGGAAGATGTAGGACATGAGCGCCTGCATCATAACTCTTGAAGGAAAGGGATGGTCGATGCGAAGCCAACCGATTGGTCGCACGGCGTGGTGGTACGAGCAAGACGAGAGTTCGATCGACCGCATCCTTCGGGAGTCGTTTTGGAAGATTCGGACAACAACGTTTGAATCGGCGGGGGTCATTGACCTGCGCAAGTGGCGGGCTCAGCGACTGCGGTGAGGGGACGAAGCAGCAAGAAATCGAAAAAGAGGCGCGTGCAGTCGACGCAGCCACAAACCCAGGGTGCGTGAACGGAGGGAATGCGGACGATGGCGATTCCGAAGAGCTACCGGAGTATCGAGGAATTTGAGCGCGAGGAACTGCGGCCCCAAAACAAGGTCGGCTTCTCGCTCGAAGATCTTATGCAAGAAACCATGATGGGTCAGAGCGATCTCCTCTTTGACGACACCGTCGACGAATACGACCCGGATCAGGACGACGACGATGACTATTAGTGGACAGTAGACGTTTGGATGTTCTTTAGCGCTTTGCTTGCCCGGCACTTTACCCGCGCCACCCGCCTCGGTGGTGCGGGTTTTTTCTTCCGAACTTGACTCTAAGCGCCGCAAAAGTACCTTCGCTCCTCCCATGCAAGTAACCGTTCAACGTATTTCGCCCGTCGTCATGGAGCTTCAGGTCGCCGTTCCCGTGGAAACGGTAAAGGCGGAGGTCGAGAAGGCTTATGTCGCTTTGCAAAAGAAGGCGAACATCAAAGGTTTCCGCCCAGGCAAAGCTCCGCGAAGCGTACTGCAGAAAATGTTCGCGCCGCAGATCCACAATGACGTTGTCAATCTGCTCGTCAACAACACACTGCCGAAGGCACTTGCCGAGCAAAGTGTGCAGCCGATTAACGAGCCGAGCGTCGAGCCGGACAAGCTCGAGCTCAATGCCGAGTTCTCGTACAAGGCTCGCTTTGAAGTGCAACCCGAGATCGAGTCGGTGAAGTACGAAGGCTTTGAGCTTTCAAGGCCCGTGCGCGAGTTGAACGATCAAGCGATTGACGCGCAGATTCAGCAACTTCGCGATCGCAAGTCGACGCTTGTGGCTCCGCAGAGTGCGCGTCCGGCGAAAAAAGGCGACGTCGTGACCATTGATTTTTCGGTTTCCGTTGAGGGCGAGTCGGGAGAGCCGACGACCGCTGCGGGCATTCAGCTCGAGCTCGGGTCGACGCAAGTGCTCCCCGAAGTGGGGGCGGCGCTCGACGGAAAGAACGTTGGCGATCACGTCGACGTAACCGTCACGTTCCCTGACACGCATCCCCAAGCTGAGTTGCGTGGCAAAGCGGGAAAGCTCTCCGTCGATCTCAAGGAGGTTAAGGAGAAGCTCCTTCCTGAGTTGAACGACGAGTTCGCGAAATCTGCAAGCTCGCTGCAGACTCTTGCGGAGCTTCGCGACGACATTCGCAGCAAACTCGAGAAGTCGCACAAGGAACAAGCCGAGGTTGCACTCGCCGAACAGATCGTTACGAAGCTGAACGAGCAGAACCCGATCGAAGTCCCCCACAGTCTCGTCGTGCAGCAGGCGAACTTGATGCTGCAAGAGTTCGCGAATCAGGCGCAACGATCAGGTGCGCGTTTTAGTGAAGATCAGGTCAAGGAGATTCAAAACAGCGCGCTCATCGATTCCGAGCGCAAGGTGCGCGCAGGTCTGCTTATGGCTGCGATTGCAAAGAAGAACGAATTCAAGGTGAACGACGAGGATATCGAAAGCGGCCTCAAGGAACTCGCCGAGGAGACGGGGAAGAATATCGCGAAGCTACGGGTTGAGTATCGTGACGCTCAGCGCAGAAACATCCTCATAGGAATGATTCTCGAGGACAAGATCTTGGATTTCATCGAGAGTAAGTCGATCATCAAGGATGAGGCGCAAACTGCGCCAGAAGCCCCCAAAGGCTAAAGAGACGACAAGCCAACGAACCCGCGGGTCAATAGGCCCGCTTTCCCAGAGCGAGGCACTGCATGTTCACCAAGCGGCCTGAAAATCGTACCCAGGCAGTTACATTTCTTGAACGCGCTCGAGATTTTATCCCCTATCCGACGGTCGTCGAAACAACTCACCGTGGAGAGCGCAGCTGGGACATTTTCAGCCGCCTGCTCAAAGACCGAATCGTTTTTTTGGGGACCGAAATCAACGACGACGTTGCGAACATCATCATTGCTCAGTTCCTGTTCTTGGAGAGCGAGGACCCCGATAAAGAAATCATGCTTTACATCAACAGCCCCGGCGGCGTGGTGTACAGCGGCCTCGCGATTTACGACACGATGCAATACGTAAGGCCCAAGGTCTCAACCACGTGTCTCGGCCTTGCCGCGTCCATGGCGGCCGTGTTGCTTGGCGCGGGTGAGAAGGGACGCCGTCTTGCGCTTCCCAATGCGCGCATCATGATTCACCAACCCATGGGCGGAGCACGTGGTCAGGCGACCGACATCGAGATTCAAGCACGCGAAATTCGCCACTTGAAGGATGTGCTCACAGACATCTTGGCGTCGGCAACCGCAAGGCCTCGCGAACAGGTGCTAAAGGACATCGATCGCGATTTTTACATGGGTGGTGGCCAAGCCAAGGAATACGGGATTATCGACGACGTCCTTCCCGCGCGGAAGAAGTCCGACGGACCCGAAGGAAAGAAGTGAGTTCGCGACTTGTAATAACGGGTGCGAAGGTCTTAAGCTCAAAGTTGGTCTGAGCGTACATTATCGCGCGGGCATGTTTTGAGGCGTACGGTCCGAGAGAAAAGTCGTGGAACGCAAGCGAGACGATCAACAAAACGGCAACCTTAGTTGCTCCTTCTGCGGGAAATCGCAGAAGGAAGTGAAGAAGCTCATCGCGGGCCCGACGGTCTATATTTGCGACGAGTGCATTGGCCTTTGCAACGACATCATCGCAGAGGAAGTCGAGAAGGATGAGCCGCCGCCGGGTGGAAAGCCCATCCCGAAGCCAAGTGAAATCAAGTCCATCCTCGACGACTATGTGATCGGTCAAGATCGCGCGAAGAAGATTCTCGCGGTGGCGGTGCACAATCACTACAAGCGGGTAGATTCGCGTGTCGCCGCCGAAGACGTTGAGCTCGCGAAATCGAACATCTTGCTGCTTGGCCCGACAGGTAGCGGAAAAACGCTCCTTGCCCAAACGCTTGCGCGCATTCTCAGCGTGCCGTTTGCGATTGCCGATGCAACCACCCTCACCGAAG
>JAHFDX010000224.1:5902-6500 GCA_023248785.1 Myxococcales bacterium | reverse complement strand
CCTTGAGCGCAAACTTGTGTGTGCCTGGGTCGAGAACGATCGGGTGGTTACCGGGCTCGAGATCAAACGGATCGGTGATAGGGATCTTGCCGAGGAGTTCACCGTCGATCGTGACGGTTGTTGAATCGGGCGCAAGAAAGGTGACCTTGGCGAGCTTGGCTTCGGCCTCGCGGATCCCTGCCTCTGCGTCGGAGCGTTTTTCGTCCGCGCCCGTTTTTGCTTCGCTCAGGAATTGGCGGAAATAGCGACGCGCCTCGAGTGCCTTGCTGAGCTTGAGACTTGAATGACCCAGGTTGAGCAGCAGGTCGGGGTGCTTCTTTAGCGCGTAGGCCTGCAAAAATGCGGCGCGTGCATTGTCGAATTGCCCCTTGTCGAAAAAGTCGACGCCCTCGCGAAAGCGCTGGCGTGCAGCAAGCGTGGTGGCATCGTCTTCCGCGCGTGCGGTGCTCGGCGATCCAACGGCAAAAACAGCGCAAACGAGTGCAGTGAAGCATACGAAAGATCGAAGGTTCATGAGTATGCGTGCGAACGTTACGATCGCCGAATGCCAACATAAACGCTAGAAAGGAACATCGCGCACGATTTTTCCGTTTTTCGG
>JAHFDX010000224.1:0-5892 GCA_023248785.1 Myxococcales bacterium | reverse complement strand
TGGCGGGGGGAGCTTTTGGAGGCGCTGCGGCGACTCTTGGTTTTTCTGCGGGAACGGGAGACGGAGCAGCTGGCTGATGTGCCCACGCTGGGGGGCGTGTTTTCGGCGGGAAGGTGACAGGTGCAGCCTCGAGGCGTGATTCTACCCCCGCAACCGCGGCCGTTGGCTCGGGTGGCGGGGCGACCGCAGCCGGTTGCGTTGTGACGGGCTGGGGTGGAACTGCAGCAGCGGGGGTGGCCATGACCTCCGGCGTCGCATTCTTCGTCAACGGCGCATCTTGGGGCGTTGAGGCGCCCTGCGTTTGCCACCACACCGTCACGCCTGCAGCCATACCGACAGCCAGTCCAACGCCGATAAAGAGACCGGCGCGGCTCTTTCGGGGAGCATCCTCTAGAAAACGGCCTGGGTCCGTTCCGACCTGCGCTCGCGCCAACGGGCGAACCGAAGCCGTAGCGTCTGTGTGCGAGGCCGGGGCTTGAACCTGCGTCGGCATCCGCGGGGCTGCAGCGAACTGCGCCGGGGGGGCCACGAGGACAGCGGGGTCGACAATGATCGAATCGGCCGGCGTATTCTGTTCGACACGCGAAGGCGGTGCACTTGGCAAACGCTCTTCGCGATAGGAGTCCTCTGGAGCCGCGCGTCGGCGCTTCCGTTCAAGGGCCTTGAGCTCCTCGTTCGTGAGCGTGCGATCTGCATCCACTTGGCCAGCCGGACTTCGAGCACCGACGGCGACACGTTCCGAGGGAGCCGGCGCCTCCCATGAAGGACGAATGCTCTGTGCGACGAGGTCGGCCTCGTCGGGCGACAAAACACGCGATCGGCCAGAACTTGGTGCTGCTGCCATTGGATTCGAGCTTCGCATCGAAGGCACCTCGAGGTTAGCACTACGCTCTTGGACGCGCACTACCTGCACGGGGCGAACCCCACGAAAAAGAGACGCGATTTACGGGACCGGCCAGGAACTGGCCCCTCGGGTGTTCAGCATGATACCGGAGTCATGTGCGTCGCGCGGCTTTCGTGCACCTTGCGGTAGCGCTGGCGTCCTGCGGGAATCCTCGGGTCACCTCGGACGCGGTGGAGTCTGCGCGGCTACCCGCGCAGGGAGTGGCGTGGACGAGCGCAGGGCAGGGCGAGGCTGAGCAGCCGCGGACGGGGGAGCTCGCGGAGGATAGTCCGGTCCTTCTACGTGCGAGGCCCGAAACGCCATTGAGCTTGCGCCGAGCGGTTCGAGTCGAACGTTGGCAGATGCGCGATCATGCGCGCATCGTCGTGCACCTCGATGGTCCTGCTCCCTTTCGGGTTACGGAAGAGGTGGGTGCAACGGGTGCGTGGTTTGTTGTCGAACTCGCAGGCGTCACGCCAACCTTTGTGGAACGCGCACTGCCAAGCAAGGGTGTTCTTTCGCAAATTCGATTCGAGCAGCTCCCGTCGGCGCTGCGTTTGCGACTCGCGCATACGGGCAAAATCGCCCATCAAGTGTTTGAATTGCCGGAGCCGCATCGGGTTGTCGTGGACATCTCGCGCGATCGAGAAGGGACACGCGCGCGACGAGTTGTGGCACGGGTCGCGCTTGATCCAGGACATGGAGGGATCGATCCAGGCGCAGTCGGAATGGCGGGGTTGCATGAGAAGGACGTAGCGCTCGACATCGCCCACCGTGTGGCGCCCGTACTTGCGATGGACGGACTTGCTGTGACCCTGACGCGCGACAAGGACGTGTTCGTTGGCCTCGATGAACGCACGGCCCGTGCAAACGCATTCAATGCGGATTTGTTTGTATCAATTCACTGCAATGCGTCAGACTCGCGGGAGCTTGCGGGCGTTGAGACGTACGTTCTCGATACGACGCGCGACGAGCTTACGAGGGTGGTGGCGGCGCGTGAAAATGCGACGAGCGTCGCGGCGACGCGCGAGCTTTCCGAGATCCTCGCGAACATGCGAATGGCAGACCAATCGACGCGGTCCGCTCACTTTGCAGTGCTGCTTCAACGCTCGGCCATGTCTTCGGTTCGCCTCGAGAGTACTGACGTTCACGATGGTGGTGTCAAGCATGCAGCATTCAGTGTGCTTGTCGGGGCGCGCATGCCCAGCGTCTTGTTCGAAACGAGTTATATTTCGCACCCGCGAGAAGAGCAGCGTCTCTCAGCCGCAGCATATCGACAGCGTCTTGCCGATGCGATCATCAACGCAATCCGTGCCTATCGCGATGGGCGATGAGCCGGTGCCGATTCGGGTAGCCACTGCTCGCTCCGAAGGACGAAGCGCGATTGGCCAGGCACACGTGCCTCGCGTTCGGTGTGCTCGGGATCTCCTGGAAGCGTGAGCGCGAGCGTTTCGCCTGATGCGTCTTGTTGTGGAATGAGCTCGGGGCAAATGACACGCAGGTCGTTTTGTAGTGCGCCCGCAATGGCGTCATCGACTTTTGAGTGCGCGCTCAGCCATTCGATGGTGCGGTGCGTGGGTGGAAGTAGTTGGATTTCTTTTCGGATGAAGCGATCAAGAATCGACCGGGGCGTGGCCCAGAAACTATCGACGGTTTCATGCGCATCGTGACTCGCATTCCAGTCTGCATGAGCACGAAGCATGAAAAAACGCGTGTCGAATCGACGCGATTCAGCAGTTGGCGTCAGCCAACGCGCGAAGGGAATCATCGATGATAGGGACAGTCGATCCTTGCGCTCGGCAAGCCAGCTACGAAGCTCGATTGGATTTTTGCGAATTCGAATGGACAGTTCACGAAGTTCGTTACCATTGCATTCCTTGGTTGTCGGAAGCACGAGCGCTTCTTCGAGTGCCTCTCGGCAAGCGGCAATAGCGGCGGCGATGGCGACTTCGAGCGAGTCTGCGAGCTCATCGATGCGAGGCGGAGCTTCGGTGATGAGAGACAACCACTCGCTGCCACGATCCGTTTCGTCGACTTTCCCGCCTGGAAAGACGATCGCGCCTCCCATGAATGCGCTTTGTGCGCTGCGCTTGACACAAAACACCTCGAGGGCGCCCGATCCATCGCGCACTAAGATCAGTGTCGCGGCGTCTCTTGGGGGGGCGGCTGTTCGGTTACGGTCGAGGTCGAGCATGGGCGGTGTTAGCGAATGGAAAGGCTCTCAGAGCGATCGATGATCGTCCAGCGATCGCGGTCGGTGTCGCATAGATTCGCAAGCATCGGCTTGGCAATATCGAGCGATAACCTATCGCGATCGCGCCCTGGTAGTTCGATTTGCACATCGGTTGGTACAAGTCCTCGAACGAGCTCGACCATTTGACATAGGGCTTCTTGTGCTCGTTCTTTGGAGAACGCGCCAAGGTTGCCGAGCCCCACGAGAACGATCCATTGCGCGCCTACGTAGGGTCGTCCACCGACGAGAAGGGACTCACGCCACAGACCGCGAAACTGTTCACCTCGCAACGCTTCGCTCAGGAATCCGCACATTTCCCAGTCGAGTATGCCGGCGAGGCCACGAAGGGGACGCGCATCCTGCCAAACGAAGCACGCAAGAGTGTGAGCTTGAGGCTGCACGTGCGGGCGCCCTCGCGTTCCGAACCGACGGGAGTGAATTTGAGGACACACCTAGGGCTCAGGCTCGGGATCGCGCGTTTCTCGTCGGTTGTGAACGTCCGCGATGCGGTTGAGTACGCCATTCACGAACGCGCTCGATTCGTCTGTTCCGTAAGCCTTCGCGAGTTCGACGGCTTCGTCCAAGATGACGGGACCGGGTACATCCTTGCAATGGAGAAGCTCGAATACACCCATCCGTAGGATGTTGCGATCGACGCGGGACATTCGCTCAAGGCGCCAATGTTCAGAGGCGGTGGTCACTTCTTGATCGATTTGATCGAGGTGCTCTTCAACGCCGCGTACGATGCCATCTGCGTATGCCTTTCCCTCCGCATGCGTGTCGAAGCTTCGCCAAAAAAGACCGATAACGATTTCGGCGGGGTTTTTCGATGCTTCCATCTGAAAGAGCATCTGTAGCGCCGCTTCGCGTCCTGAGTGCCTTATGCCCATTCGTGATTCCGATAGTTACAATTCGCTCTGGGTGAGAATGCGATCGAGCGAGACCATTTCAAGCGCTGTCGTCGCAGCATCGAACCCTTTGTTGCCTGCCTTCGTTCCCGCGCGCTCGATGGCTTGCTCGATGTTGTCGGTTGTAAGGACGCCGAACACCACAGGAATACTCGCCTGCAACGCCGCCGCTGCGAGGCCCTTCGCCGCTTCTCCCGCCACATAGTCAAAGTGCGGTGTGGCGCCACGTATCACGGCGCCAAGGGCAATGACGGCGCTGAACTTCTTGGAGAGGGAGAGCCTTTTTGCCACGAGTGGGAGCTCCCAGGCTCCTGGGACGCGGACGAGGGTAATCTGCTCTTTGCCGATGCCGTGGCGAACGAGTGCATCAATGGCACCATCGACCAAGCGGTCGACGATGAACGCGTTGAACCGACTGGCAACGATCGCAAACTCCGCCCCTTTTGCGGGCGCTACGAGCGAGCCTTCAAGGGTGCGCATGCAACTTTCTCCTTTGAAGATGCGTATCCCGAGGAAGCTTCGAGAGGAACGCATTCCGTGACATCAAGGCCGAAGCCGTGAATTCCGGCGATTTTTCGTGGATTGTTCGTGAGCAATCGTATGCGATGAAGGCCAAGATCGGCGAGTACTTGTGCGCCGAGCCCAAACTCGCGAAGGGGTTGTGGTGTGTGCTCGCCTTTTGTACGGTGTTGCGCTTCAAAGCCCCGGAGTTCCTCGGTTACGTGGCCGCGCGATGGTAGATAAACGATCACGCCGCGCCCCTCGGCTTCGATGGTTGCGATGGTTTCGCGCAGGTGTTTGCTTCCATCGCGCGGGGTGGATGCAAACACGTCTGCGATGGCGGACCCTGTGTGAACGCGACAGAGGATCGATTCTTGCCCCACGATGTCTCCCTTAACGAGGGCGAGAAATTCTCGATTTTCGTTGGTGACCTCGTACGTGATGGCTCGCCAGCTCGTGCCGGTTTGATCAAGGACCAAGCTTGCCTCGTGCTTTTTCGTGATGAGGCGCTCGGTGAGGAGACGGTATTGAATGAGATCTGCAATAGTTACAATCTTGAGGCAGTGCGTTTCCGCGAATGCCTCGAGATCGGGCATGCGTGCCATCTCGCCATCGTCGCGCATGATCTCGCAGATGACGCTGGCGGGCGTGAGTCCGGCAAGACGCGCGAGGTCGACTGAACCTTCTGTTTGGCCGGTGCGCACCAAAACGCCGCCTCGCCGTGCGCGTAACGGAAATACGTGCCCGGGAGTTACGAAATCGTCGGGCCTACAGGTTGGAGCTGCGAGAAGGCGCATTGTGTGAGCTCGATCGGCTGCGCTGATGCCCGCGGTCACGCCATGGCGTGCCTCGACACTGACCGTGAACGCCGTGCCAAGCGGAGGCCCGCTGCGGCCTGGACTCTGCATCATGGGGATGCCGAGGCGTTCGATGCACTCTTCGGTAAGCGGCGCGCAGATGAGACCGCGACCATGCTTTGCCATGAAGTTCACATCGTCGGGCGTGACGAACTCCGCTGCCATGCACAGGTCGCCCTCATTTTCGCGATCTTCGTCATCAACCAAGATGAGCATCTTCCCGGCGCGAATATCGGCGATGGCGGCATTGATGCGTTCGATGAGGTGTGGGTCTGGGGTCATGGTGAGCTCAGTAGGGTCAAACGAAGCCGTTATCACGCAAGAGTGTGTGCCAATTCGGCGACCGGCTCTGTGCAAAGGCTGCGAGCCGAGCGAGATAGCGCGCGATGAGATCTACTTCGAGGTTTACGGGATCGCCGATGCGAAGGGCGCCAAGGTTTGTAACCTGCTGCGTGAGCGGAATAATCATTGCCCGGAACGCGCGATCGTCAACAAGGTTGACCGTTAGGC